>NZ_CAUWHO010000027.1:0-29388 GCF_963558545.1 uncultured Tyzzerella sp.
AAGAAGCTAAAAAGTATAATTTTATAACATTTGTATCTAAAAAGGCTACTTTAGATAGTTTATTAGAAAAAGTAATAGAAATAGCTAAAAAGGAGGGTGAAAATGAACAGGGGTAGAAGATTAAGACAAAATGAAAACATTAGAAATATGGTTAGTGAAACAAAAGTTAATAAAAAATCTTTAATATATCCATTATTTATACAAGAAGGTAATGGTATAAAAGAAGAGATAAAATCTATGCCTAATCAATTTAGATATAGTATAGATAAATTAAATTTTGAAATAGAAAATCTTTTAAAAAAGGGAATAAATAATATTATTTTATTTGGTATACCAGATAAAAAAGATTGTATGGGAACTGGTGCTTATATAGAAGATGGTATTATACAAAAAGCACTTAAAGAGATAAAGAAAAATTTTAAAGAAATAACTTGTATAGCCGATGTGTGTATGTGTGAATATACAAACCATGGACACTGTGGTATATTAGACGAAAATAACATAGTAGATAATGATAAAACTATAAAAGTATTAAGTAAAATTGCTACAAGTTATGTAGAATCAGGTGCCGATATAATAGCACCATCTGATATGATGGACGGGCGAATAAGAGAAATAAGAAGTGCTTTAGATAAAAAAGGCTTTGTAAATACACCTATTATAAGCTACGCAGTAAAATATTCATCTGCTTTTTATGGACCTTTTAGGGAGGCGGCAGATTCTGCACCATCTTTTGGAGATAGAAAAACATATCAAATGGATTATAGAAATAGAAAAGAAGCATTAAAAGAAGCTTTATATGACATAGAAGAATGTGCAGATATAATAATGGTTAAACCTGCCCTTAGCTACTTGGATATAATAAGAGATATAAAAAATAATATAAATTTACCTGTATGTGCATATAGCGTTAGCGGTGAATACTCTATGATAAAAATAGCCGGAGCAAATGGTATAATTGATGAAGATAAGATTATTATAGAAACAACTACAAGTATGTATAGAGCAGGAACAGATATTTTAATAACATATTTTGCTAAGGAAATTGCAAAATTTATAGATGAAGGGAAGATGTAGTATGAGTATTTTTGATACTGCTAATAAATATATACCTGGTGGAGTGAACAGTCCTGTTAGGGCATTTAAAGCAGTAGATTTAGAGCCTATATTTATAGAAAAAGCTAATAAATCTTATTTATATGATATAAATGGTAAAGAGTATATAGATTATGTTTGCTCTTGGGGGCCTTTAATACTTGGACATAACAATGAGGAAATAAAACAAAACGTTATAAAGGCTTGTGAAAATGGACTTAGCTATGGGACAGCTACAAAGCTAGAGGTGGATATGGCACAGTTTATATGTGAAAATATTACCCATATAGAAAAAATAAGAATGGTTAATTCTGGTACAGAGGCTGTTATGAGTGCTATAAGGCTTGCTAGAGGATATACTGGTAAAGATAAAGTGGTAAAATTTGATGGGTGTTACCACGGGCATAGTGATTCTATGCTTATACAGGCAGGTTCTGGACTTATGACAGAAGGTATACCAGATAGTAGTGGAGTTACTAAAAGTTGCACTATGGATACTATAAGTATACCTTATAATAATCTAGATATACTAGAAGAAGTTTTTAAAAAACATAGTTATAATATAGCTTGTGTTATACTAGAGCCTGTTGCAGCTAATATGGGTGTTGTTTTACCTAATGATGCTTTTTTAAAAGGTTTAAGGCAACTATGTGATACATATAAAAGTCTTTTAATATTTGATGAGGTTATAACAGGATTTAGGCTTAGTTTTGGTGGAGCTAGTGAGTATTTTGGCATAACTCCAGATTTGGTAACCTATGGAAAAATAATAGGTGCAGGTATGCCTGTTGGGGCTTATGGAGGTAAAAAGGAAATAATGGATATGGTAGCACCTAATGGCGCTGTTTATCAAGCTGGGACTTTAAGTGGAAATCCTATTGCTATGACAGCAGGCCTTACACAACTTAAAATATTAAAAGAGAATGAAAGTATTTATAGCAATATAAATAATATGTCTAAATATTTATTTGAAAATTTAAAATATATTATAAAAAGAAATAATTTTGATTGTACAATAAATTATATAGGGTCTTTAGGAAGTATATTTTTTACTAGAGAAAAAGTATTTGATTATATGTCTGCTAAAAAATCTGATACTAAAAAATATGCTAAATACTTTAAAAATATGTTAGATAAAGGTGTATATATAGCTCCAGCACAGTTTGAAGCTATTTTTATAAGTAACGAGCATAATAAAGAAATTATAGATAAAACATTAAATATTATAGAAGACAGTATTAAAAATATTATATAATAAATATATTCTATTAAAAAAATATAGCTTATACTAAAAAAATATGATAAAATAAAAGAAATTGATTAATTATAAATGGAGGTTATTATGGAAAGAGCCTTACCAAAGCACATAGCCATTATTATGGACGGTAATGGAAGATGGGCTAAAAAAAGATTGTTACCTAAAAAAATGGGGCATAGAGCAGGTGCAGATGCATTAAAAAACTTACTTACTAATATTATAGAAAAAACAGATATAGAGCATATTACAGTGTATGCTTTTTCTACTGAAAATTGGAAAAGAGAAAAGCAGGAAGTAGATGATTTAATGAAACTTTTAAAAGATTACATATGCCAATATATAAAAGATAACGAAAAAAATAATATAAAAATAGATACAATAGGAGATATAAGTGTATTAAGTGAAGATTTACAAAAAGATTTAGCTCACTTAGAAAAAATATCTAGTAAAAAAACAGGAGTTAATTTACACATAGCATTAAATTATGGTGGAAGAGATGAAATAGTAAGAGCAATAAAAAATATAGCTAATGATGTTAAAAATGAAAATATATCTATAGATAGTATAACAGAAAGCCTTGTTTCTTCTTACTTAGATACTAGAGAATATAATGACCCAGAGCTTATAATAAGAACAAGCGGAGAGCTTAGAACAAGTAATTTCTTAGTATGGCAATCGGCTTATAGTGAATTTTATTTTAGTGATAAACTTTGGCCAGATTTTACATTTGAAGATTTAGAAGAAGCAATAAATGTTTATCAAAAAAGAGAAAGGCGCTTTGGCGGTAGGTTAGATAGTTAGTAATGTTAGTTAGAATAATATCAAGTTTAGTTTTATTCCCTATACTATTTGCTTTAGTATATTATGGTGGACTACCTTTAAAAATAGGTACTATATTTGTATCTATAATAGCAATGTATGAATTTTATAAGGCAATATGTAAAAAAATAAAGCCTATACATTATATAGGGTTTGTATTTGCACTAATATATTTATTAGTATTAGATACACCATTTTTTAAAATATCAGATTTGATAGTATGTTCATTTTTGTTATTAAGCCTAATATTTATGGTTTTTAATTATAAAAATACAAGTATATTTGATGTGGCTTTAACATTTTTTGGTGTTTGTTATATACCACTTATGTTTTCTACTGTATATTTAATAAGATTATTTGACTATGGCCATTATACAGTTTGGCTACCTTTTATATGTGCTTGGGCTTGTGATACTGGGGCATATTTTACAGGGATAACTATTGGAAAACATAAGTTAACACCAGAGCTTAGCCCTAAAAAAACTATAGAAGGTGCAATAGGTGGTATTGTATTTTCTGCCATATCTTGCGGTATATATGGTATGTTTATGACTAGTACAAAAATAGATAAATCACATATTTTTAATAATAGTACCGTTGCTATTACTAGTTTTATTTTACTTGGTATAATAGGAGCTATATTTGCACAGTTTGGAGATTTAACAGCATCTGCCACTAAAAGAAGATTTAATATAAAAGACTATGGAAACATTATACCAGGGCACGGTGGCATACTAGACCGTTTTGATAGTGTTATTTTTACAGCCGGGATTTGTTATATTATTCTTAAAATAATAGAAATTTATAACATTATTCTTTAATATTTTGGAGGATATATGAATAAAAATATAGTAATATTAGGTTCTACTGGGTCTATTGGAACACAGGCATTAGAAGTGGTAGAAAATTTAAAAAATATAAATATTATTGGGTTATCTACAAATACTAACATAGGTATTTTAGAAGAACAAATAAGAAAATATAAGCCAATGTATGTTTGTGTTATGGATATAGAAAAAGCTAATATTTTAAAAGAAAATATTAAAGATACAGATACACAGGTTTTAATTGGTAAAGAAGGACTTATAAGATTATCTACATTAGATAGTATAGACATAGTTTTAAATTCTTTAGTAGGAAATATAGGGCTTTTGCCTACAATATATGCTATAAGAGCCAAAAAGGACATAGCTCTTGCTAATAAAGAAACTTTAGTTTCGGCAGGTGAGCTTGTTATGAAAGAAGCACAGAAACATAATGTTAATATATATCCTATAGATAGTGAACATTCTGCTATTTTTCAATGTTTACAGGGAAATAGATATGATGAAATAGAAAGAATTATATTAACAGCATCTGGGGGTCCTTTTAGAGAGCATACAAGTCTTGAAAATGTTACTTTAGAACAAGCACTAAATCACCCTAATTGGTCTATGGGTAAAAAAATAACTATAGATTCTGCTACACTTATGAATAAAGGACTTGAAGTTATAGAAGCTAAATGGCTTTTTAATGTAGATATAGATATGATAGAAGTTATTATACACCCACAGAGCATAATACATTCTATGGTAGAATATAAAGATAGCTCTATAATTGCACAGCTCGGCACTCCTGATATGAAAGTTCCTATACAATATGCTTTGGCTTATCCTAAAAGAGTAAAAAATTCATTTGAAAAATTGGATTTAATAAAGCATAATAATCTTACGTTTAGAAAACCTAATTATGAGCTTTTCCCTTGTTTAAAATATGCTTTTGAGGCTATAAAAATAGGTGGGACTATGCCTTGTGTATTAAATGCTAGCAATGAAATAGCAGTAGAATATTTTTTAAATGAAGAAATAAAATTTACTGATATACCTAAAATTGTTTATAAAACGATGGAATGTTATAAAGATAAAAATAATATAGATTACACTTTAGAAGATGTTTTACAAGCAGATGAATTTGCAAGAGATTATGCAAAAAGTTTAATTATATCAAAAAATTTTTAATGCAAAATTATAATGAGGTGACAATATTTGAGCATATTAATAACATTTTTAATATTTGGTTTTATTATATTAATACACGAATGGGGACATTTTATTGTTGCTAGAAAAAGTGGTGTATTTGTAGAAGAATTTGCAATAGGTATGGGAACCAAAATATGGGGTAAAGAAAAAAATGGAACACTATATTCTATTAGACTTTTTCCTCTTGGTGGATATTGTAAAATGAAAGATGAAGATACAGCAAGTGATGACCCAGATAGTTTTTCTAATGCAACTATGCCTAAAAAATTTGCTATAATATTTGCTGGAGCTTTTATGAACTTTATTTTGGCTTTAGCTATATTTATTGGTATTGCCTTTTTTAGTGGGAGTGCTACAACTACTGTAAGAGAAGTACCAGAAGGTTCTCCAGCGTATCAAGCAGGTATACAACAAGGGGATATAATATATAAAGTAGATGGAAAAACTATAAGAAGTTTTGAAGATTTAACATTTAAATTTGCAAGGCTTACACCAGAAACAAATAGAAACTTTGAAATAACTGTAAAAAGAAATGGGAAAAAACTAAACTTTAATTTGAAACCATATTTTGATGAAAGTACAAATAGATATTTAATAGGAATATCTCCTGTATTAAAAAATGGTTTTTTTGCTAAAGATGTTGAGGGTGTAGAAAAAAATACGTTTTTTGGAACTATACGTGATGGTTACTTTAATATGATATTTACTATAAAAGTTACAATAATAGGTGTTGTAGAACTATTTACTGGTCAAATAGCCCTTGACCAGATGATGGGGCCTATTGGTATAACACCTGTAATTGATAACCAGTATGAAAGTGCTATGAAAGTAAGTATAGGTGCTACTATTTTAACTATGCTTAATATAATGGCACTACTTAGTGCTAATATTGGTGTGTTTAATCTTTTACCTATACCTGCTCTTGATGGTGGTAGAATAGTATTTTTATTTATAGAAGCTATAAGAGGAAAGCCTATACCTCCAGAGAGAGAAGGTATGGTTCACTTTATAGGATTTATACTTTTAATGGGATTTGGTGTTTTTATAGCATTTAAAGATGTTATAAATTTATTTTAAATATTTTACTTGAATTTTTACAATATTTTAAATTAATACTGAATACTTATTAATTATAAAAGGTTGATTTTGTATCTTTTGTTATAAAATCAACCTTTTATGACAATAATTTTTAGATAAGGAAGTGATTTTTGTGATAGATTTTATAAAAAGAAAGCAAACAAGAGAGATAGCTATTGGTAGTGTAAAAATAGGAGGTGATAACCCTATTGCTATACAGTCTATGTGTAATACTGATACTAGAGATGCAAAAGCTACAATAGAACAAATAAAAAGATTGGAAGAAGAAGGCTGTGAAATAGTAAGAATAGCTGTGCCTGATATGGAGGCTTGTAATTCTATAAAGGAAATAAAGAAAGGGATAAAAATACCATTAGTTGCTGATATTCATTTTGATTATAGACTAGCATTAAAGGCTATGGAAAATGGTATAGATAAAATAAGAATAAACCCTGGTAATATAGGTAATGAAGAAAGAATAAAGGCTGTTATAGATATGGCAAAAGAAAGAAATATACCTATTAGAATAGGTGTAAATTCTGGTTCTTTAGAAAAAGATTTAGTAGAAAAATATGGAGAAGTTACACCTAAAGGTCTTGTTGAAAGTGCTTTAAGGCACGTTAAAATAGTAGAAAAATATGATTATAATAATATAGTTGTGTCTATAAAAGCATCTAATGTGCCATTTAGTATGCAAACTTATTCTATACTATCAAACGAGATAGATTATCCATTACATCTTGGAATAACTGAAGCTGGAACAGTTTGGAGTGGTGCTATAAAATCTGCAGTAGGTATAGGTTCTATTTTAAGTATGGGTATAGGTGATACTATAAGAGTATCTTTAACAGGCGACCCTGTGGAAGAGGTTAAAACTGCTAAAGAAATTTTAAAATCTTTAGGTCTTAGAAGATTTGGAATAGAATTTGTGTCTTGTCCTACTTGTGGAAGAACAGAAGTTGATTTAATATCTATTGCTAATAAGGTGGAGCAAGAATGTAAAAAAATAAATAAAAATCTTAAAGTAGCTGTTATGGGATGTGCTGTTAATGGTCCTGGAGAAGCTAGGGAAGCTGATATAGGTATAGCAGGTGGTAAAGGGTATGGACTTATATTTAAAAAGGGTGAAATATTAAAGAAAGTGCCTGAAGAAGCACTTATACCAGAACTTTTGAAGCTTATAAATGAGTTATAATTTGGAGTGATTTTTTTGGAAGATAAAAAGTTTTCTAATGTTTTTTCTAAAATAAAATTATCTGCTAATGTAAAAACAGTCCTTAGAAATACTACTGTTGATAATATAAAAATTAATAAAAATAACGCGCTTGCAGAAATATTTTTACAAAGCAATAAAATTATAAATGAAAATTGTTTGAAAGATTTTGAAGAAGATATATTTGATAATTTTAAATTTTTAAAAGAAGTAAAAATATACTTAGAGTACATTTTAGAAGATTTAACATTACAAGAAAAAATAGAAAAAATATGGTCTAATATAATTACTACAATAAGAGAAAAAAGTCCTATGTGTTTTCCTATATTTAAAGATGCTACATTTGAAATAGAGGAAAATGTATTACATATAAATTTATATAAAAAAGGTGCTTTTATATTTAAAACTAAAAAGATAGATAATATTATACAAGATATTATAAAAGATAGGTTTAATATTAATATACCTGTAAAGTTTATAGATTTAGATACTGGAATTGATAACACAGAGCAAAAAAATTATGAATTAAAAGAGCTTATAGCTAAGGCATTAGATAATAAAAATGAGCCTAACATATATGAAGACTACAAAGAAAATAAAACACCAGAAATTAACAGATTTAGGAAAACAAAAAGATTATCTTTAAAAATAAAAGAATTTATAGATGAAAAAATAAATGTAATAAAAAATTCTGTAAATGACGGTGAAACAATAGTTATAAAAGGTAAAATATTTGGTATAGATATAACAGAAACTAAAAAAGGTAAATATATTGTAAAAGTTGATATAACAGATATGACAGACTCTTTAAGTTTTAAGTTTTTTACAGAGCCTGAAGATTTTAAAGAAGATTATAGCTCTATTATAAAAAAAGGAAATTTTGTTATAGTAAAAGGTGAAATAAGATATGACGAGTACATTAAAGAGCTTATATTAGCACCTATGGAAATTTGTTTGACAAATCCACCAGAGCCTAAAATGGATAATAGTAAAGAAAAAAGAGTGGAGCTACATTTACATACACAAATGAGTAAAATGGACGCAGTAACACCTGTTAAAGATATGATAAAAAGAGCAAGTGAATGGGGACATAAGGCAATAGCTATAACAGACCACGGAGTAGTACAAGCTTTTCCAGATGCTATGGATATGGCAAGAAAGCTTGGGATAAAAGTTTTATATGGTGTAGAGGCTTACCTTGTTGATGATTTATCTAGCATTGTACAAGCTAGTAAAAATCAAAATTTAGAAGATGAATATGTTATATTTGACTTAGAAACAACAGGACTTAATAGAGAATATAACAAGATAATAGAAATAGGTGCTGTAAAAGTAAAAAATGGTAAAATAATAGATAGATTTTCTACTTTTGTTAATCCTCACGAGAAATTAACTAAAGAAATTATTGAACTTACTAGTATAACAGATGAGATGCTTATTGATGCTCCAGAAGAAAGCGAAATGTTACCTAAATTTTTTGAATTTTTTGGAGATAGTGTTTTGGTTGCACATAATGCTAAATTTGATATGGGTTTTATAAAAAAATGGGCAGAGCGAAATAATAGAATAGTAGAAAATACTGTTTTAGACACTGTAGGTTTATCTAGAACTATTTTCCCAGAAATGTCAAAGCATACACTTAATGTAATTGCTAAAAAATTAGATATATCTTTAGAAAATCATCACAGAGCCGTAGATGATGCAGAAGCAACTGCACATATATTTATAAAATTTTCAGAAATATTAAAAAATAAATACAATATACATAGCCTTGATGATGTAAACGAACTAGCTAGAACTAATATAGATGTAAAAAAAATAAGACCTACGCATTCTATAATACTTGTGAAAAACCAGATTGGACTTAGAAACTTATATGAGCTGATTTCAAAATCTAATTTAGAATACTTTTTTAGAGAGCCTAGAATACCTAAAAGTGAGTTTTTAAAACTTAGAGAAGGGCTTATTATAGGAACTGCCTGTGAAAATGGTGAGTTTTATCAGGCTGTTTTAAACAATGCTGATGAAGATGAAATAGAAAAACTTGCTAATTTTTATGATTATTTTGAAATACAGCCAACGGGGAATAATGAATTTTTAATAAAAAATGAAAAAGTATCTAACATTAATAGCATAGAAGATTTACAAAATATAAATAAAAAAATTATAGAATATGGGAATAAATACAATAAAATAGTGGTAGCTACCTGTGATGTACATTTTTTAGATAAAGAAGACGATTATTTTAGAAAAATAATAATGGCATCTAAAGGATATAAAGATGCAGATAATCAACCACCTTTATATTTTAGAACAACTGAGGAAATGCTTGAAGAATTTTCTTACTTAGGAGAAGATTTAGCTTATGAAGTTGTTGTTAAAAATACAAATATTGTGGCAGATATGATAGAGGAAGTGTTGCCTATACCAGATGGTACATTTCCACCAGAAATAGAAGGTTCTGACAAAGAATTGACAGAAATAACAATGAAAAAGGCAAAAAGTATATATGGAGAAGAATTGCCTAAAATAGTGAAAGATAGGCTGGAAAGAGAGCTAAACTCTATTATAAAAAATGGATTTGCCGTTTTATACATAATAGCTCAAAAGATTGTTTGGAATTCTAATGACAATGGCTATATTGTAGGGTCTAGGGGGTCTGTTGGTTCTTCTTTTGCTGCTACTATGGCAGGTATAACAGAGGTTAACCCATTATCTCCACATTATTTTTGTAAAAATTGTAAATATTCTGACTTTGAATCTGAAGATGTTTTAGCTTATGCCGGTAATTCTGGTTGGGATTTACCCGATAAAATATGTCCTGTGTGTAGCACTATGTTATCAAAAGATGGACACGACATACCTTTTGAAACATTTTTAGGATTTGAAGGGGATAAAGAGCCTGATATAGACTTAAACTTTTCTGGTGAGTTTCAAGCACAGGCACATCAGTATACAGAAGAACTTTTTGGAACAGGGTATGTATTTAAAGCAGGAACAATAGGTACTCTTGCTGATAAAACTGCTTATGGATATGTAAAAAAATATGCTGATGAAAGAAATATGAGAATAAGTGGGGCAGAGATAAATAGACTTGTAGAAGGGTGTGTTGGTATAAAAAGGACAACTGGACAGCACCCTGGTGGACTTATGGTTGTACCTAATAATAAGAGTATATATGATTTTTGTCCTGTACAAAGACCTGCAGATGACCCAACATCTAATGTTATAACAACTCATTTTGACTATCATTCTATAAGTGGACGTATACTAAAGCTAGATTTATTAGGACACGACGTACCGACTATTCTACGTATGTTAAAAGATTTTACTGGATTTGACCCACTTAATACTCCTATGGATGATAAAGCTACAATGTCTTTATTTACATCTCCTAATGCTTTAGGGGTAACATCTGAGGATATAGAATGTGATACAGGCTCTTTAGGTTTACCTGAATTTGGGACACCTTTTGTTATACAAATGCTTATGGATACAAATCCTAACAGTTTTTCTGACCTTGTAAAAATATCTGGACTTTCTCACGGTACAGATGTTTGGTTTAACAATGCACAAGAGTTAATAAAAAATAATGTGGCTACTCTTAAAGAAGTTATACCTACAAGGGACGATATTATGGTTTATCTTATTTTAAAAGGTGTTGAAAATAAACTTGCATTTACTATTATGGAATCTGTAAGAAAAGGCAAAGGATTGACACCTGAATTTGAACAAGCTATGATAGATAAAAATGTACCAGATTGGTACATAGAATCTTGTAAAAGAATAAAATATATGTTCCCTAAAGGGCACGCTGTTGCATATGTTACTAATGCCTTTAGAATGGGATATTTTAAAATAAATTACCCGTACGCATTTTATGCTAGTTTATTTTCTGTTAAATCTGAAGATTTTGATTATGACTTAATGTGTTTTGGTTTAGATAAAGTACAAGGTGCTATAAAAGAAATACAAGAGCTTGGAAAAGGAGCTACTGCTAAAGAAAAAAATAAGCTTGTTGTTTTAGAGCTTGTTAGAGAAATGTATAAAAGGGGTCTTAAATTTACTAAGATGGATTTATATAAATCTAAAGGGTTTAAATTTGATGTTACAGAAGAGGGGCTTTTACCACCTTTATTTTGTGTACAAGGACTTGGAGAGCTTGCTACACAAAATATTGTAGATGCAAGAGAAAATGGTGAGTTTGATACAATAGAAAATCTTGTAGAAAGAACAAAAATAAGTAAAACTGTTGTGGAAATACTAAAACAAAATGGAGTACTTCAAGGTATACCAGATACCAATCAGCTTACATTATTTGCATAAAAATATAGCAATAATAAAAAGTTAGTAATAATAAAAAGTTAGCTTATAACATAGCTAACTTTTTATTAAATACAATTATGATATGACTTAAATTTTTAAATGAAAAATTATATACATGTGTTTGTATTAATTTTTACGAATAAAAATATATAGGAATATCTGTTTTTAAATACAAAGTATTAAAAAATTTATTATATTTATATTATATTACTGAAACATTAGATGCTTGAGCACCTTTTTCACCTTGAACAACTTCAAACTCAACTGCTTGACCTTCTTTTAATGTTTTAAAGCCATCTGAATTTATAGCAGAAAAATGTACGAAGATATCATCTTCACCCTCTACACTAATAAAGCCAAACCCTTTTTCTTCGTTAAACCATTTTACAGTACCTTTTTTCATTGAGAACATCCTCCTAAAATTAACAAATAAATTTTAATTTTAAATAGAATATATTAACATTAACAACTTTAAAATTAGTATTAAAATGAAAAAAGCTTAGATTAAATCCAAGCTTAAATCCTAAAAAATTATTTAATTTAAAACAACTACGAAAGTATGATGTTAAAATTTATAAAATTAATAAAAATAAAAAACTTGCTTAACATTAAAAACTATTATAAAACTAACATTATAATATCATAGTTATAAAATAAAGTCAATATTTTATGGAATTATATTATTTTCTTTTAAAAAGTTTATAAAATGATTGGAAATTATTTCTACTCCACTATGATTAAGATGTGCATCATCTCTAAAATTGTCATTTGTAAGAAGTGTTTTTTCTATATTTATTAAATTATAATCTATATAAGGAATATTATTTTCTTTTGCAAATGTTGAAATTTTATTATGTATTATATCGTAGTTTTTTATATAGCTCATAGATACATTTGCAACAGGTGCAGTAACAAAAACTAGTTTTATATTATTTTCTTTACAAAGATTAATAATTTTTAATAAGAAATCTTTTTGTGTGTTTGAAAATTCAAAATTTTTACCATCTAGGTTTTTAAATTGGTTTGTTTTATTATATTCATCTTCTAACATTTTATAATTTGAATAAACATATCCTTTTGAACGATATTCTTCTATACCAATTTGTTTTTTTGTTGTTTTGTCTTTAACATTAAATTTTGTTTTTATTTTTTTATTGTATTCGTTACCTTTATAAGCAAAATAATCTTCTTGGTATTTAAAAATATTTGTATTATATTTTATTTTTTCTGAAAGTGGAAAATCTTCTTTTATATATTCTTTTTTTAAAGTATTATTATTTAAAACTTGGAAAAGTGTTTTAACTTGATTAAGCTCAAAATCATTTTGCAATAAGTCCCAATAAATTTCCATAACTACTACTTTGGGTTTTTGATAGTTTAATACTTCTTTTAGTGTATAGTATGTTGAATCTGGATGTTGAAGTGGCATACCCATTTGAAAACTATTTATATTTAAATTTTTATCAAATATTTCTGGGTCGAATGTACAATATGAATGAGAAGAGCCTAAAAATACCATATCTAAGCTATTAGGCGGAAGGTTATAAAAATCTTCAAATCTTTTCTCATTAAATTTATTTATAATATTTTCTGTACTTGCTGAGGAATACTTAATACCTATAAAAGTTATTACAGGTATTAAACAGATTATAAAAATAATCACTTTTATTATAAATTTTATATTTTTTTTAAAATTGGAAGTAAATAAATTGCCCTGCATTACTAAAAACCCCCATAGAAATTATAATTATTGTTATTAGGTAATAAAAAATAAATCTTATTATAAATGGTAATTTATTTAATGTAATATATATTCTTTGTTTATATTCAAATAGTTCTATAATAAATAATAAAATTATGCACCCTGTTGATGCTAGTATTTCAAAAATATTAAGTCCTAGCTCCGTTGAAATGTTATATAAATACTGTATATTTGATATATTTGCTATATCTGAAAATAGATTATTTACTATATAAAAAGCATCTTTTACTGTATTTGCTCTAAAGAAGATTAGAGAAAAACATATTAAGCTAAATGTAATTAAAATTTTAAAGACATTAAAAAAGTTATTTATATATTTATTTTTTATATTAAATCCGATATATTTAAAAAATTTGTGTTTTAAATCTCCTATTATTTGATAAAATCCATTTAACCCTCCCCAAAGGATAAATGTCCAGTTTGCTCCGTGCCATATACCACTTACTAAAAATGTAATCATTAAATTAAAATATGTCCTTATTGTTCCTTTTCTATTACCACCTAGTGGAATATATAAATAATCTTTAAACCAAGTGGAGAGTGATATATGCCATCTTGTCCAAAATTCTTTTACCGTTTTTGAAAAATATGGACTTTTAAAATTTTCCATTAAATTTATACCAAATAGTTTTGCACAACCTATTGCTATGTCTGAATATCCACTAAAGTCGCAATATAGCTGTATTGCAAAAAATATTGTTGCTATTATAAAAGATATACCACTGTAGTCATAAGGGGAGTTATATACTGTATTAACAAGTATTGCAACTCTATCTGCTATAACTATTTTTTTGAAATAGCCTATAAGCATTATTTTTATACCTGTTGAAATATTATTTATATTAAAATTATGCTTTAAAAAGAGCTGATTTAAAAGCCTATCTGCTCTTTCTATTGGTCCTGCAACTAATTGTGGGAAAAACATTATATAAAGGCTTACTTTTAATATATTTTTTTCTGCTTTATATCTTTTTCTATAAATATCTATTGTATAGCTTGTTGCTTGGAAAGTATAGAACGATATACCCATAGGCAAAATTATATCAAAATCTTTTATAGGGTATGGAATGTTAAAATAATTATATAAAGCCATAAAAGAATGGTTTATAAATATGCTATATTTAAAAATAAAAAGAATTATAAAATTTATAATTAACCCAAATGTTAAAATAAATTTTCCTTTACTGTTATATTTTTCTATTAATATGCCAATATAATAATTAAAAAAGCTAGAAAATAAAATTAGAAAAATAAATTCTATCCTCCAAGCCATATAAAATATACAGCTACCAACTAAAAGTAAATACCATCTATATTTGTGAGGTAATGTATAGTATAAACCTAGTGTACATACTAGAAATATTAAAAATGTAAGTGAATTAAAAAGCATTTTACACCTCTCTTGTAGTTATATTTTTTTATTATACGTTATTTTTATAGCATTTTCAATAGCTATTTCTAATAACTACTATTGAATAATAATATATATTATAGATTTGACAATAGATAGTATATTTGTTAATATTATTATAGAAATTGATTTTATTATTTTGAAGAGTTAAAGTTTATATATATTAAAATTTTTAAGGAGATGAAATAAATGGGAAATTGTAGTTCTTGTCCTTCTAAAGGAAGCTGTGGAAAACAAGAAGATACTTGTGGTATAAAAGTAAATGATAAAAATAAAATTAAAAATGTTATTGGAGTAATGAGTGGCAAAGGTGGCGTTGGTAAAAGCACTATTTCTGTTAGCTTAGCTAAAGAGCTTAATAGCCAAGGATACAAAGTGGGTATATTAGATGCTGATATTACTGGGCCTAGTGTTGTTAGATTATTAGGAATTGACAAAGATGTGCGTGCTATGGGTACAGCTAATCAAGAAATTATACCTGTAACATCTAAAGAAGGTATTAAAGTTATGTCTTTAAACCTTCTTATAAAAGATGAAAATCAACCTGTTATATGGAGAGGCTCTTTACTTAGTAACTGTGTAAACCAGTTTTGGAATGACGTTTTATGGGAAGAGCTTGACTATCTTATTATTGATATGCCTCCTGGAACAGGTGATGTAACATTAACTGTTATGCAATCTATACCTTTAACTGGCCTTATTATAGTATCTGTACCTCAAAGTATGATATCTATGATTGTTACTAAATCTATTAATATGGCTAAAAAAATGGGAATTAAAATATATGGTATTGTTGAAAATATGAGTTATATTTTATGTCCTCATTGTAATGAAAAAATTTATATTTATGATAAGGAAGAAACTAATAATTTATTAAAAGATAACGAGCTTAAACTTTTAGCAGAGTTTCCTACAACTAAAGATTTAGCTAACATATATAAAGGTAGCTTTGAACAATTTGATTCTATTATAAAAGAACAATTTAAAAATATAGTAAATGAAATAGTAAAATAAATAAATTTAATATACTAAAGAGTTTGAATTATTAAGTTCAAGCTCTTTAAATATATTAATTATTATAAAGTGAAATAAAGGGAATAAGTATTATGAATTTTAGAGAAAGAATAAAAGATTATAAACGAATTGTTGTAAAAATAGGAACTACATCTTTAACACATAAAAATGGGAGAATAAATTTACAAGCTATTGAAAATCTATCCTGGGTATTATCTGATATTAGAAACCAAGGAAAAGAAGTTATACTTGTATCATCTGGTGCTATTGCTGTTGGTACTGATAGATTGGCTTTAGACGAAAGGCCTAGAGATATAATAGGAAAGCAAGTAGCATCTGCTGTTGGACAAGGTGTACTTATGCAAATATATGAAAGCTTTTTTTCTAAATACAACCAGAAAGTTGCTCAAATATTACTTACAAAAGATGTATTTGATAATAATATGACTAGAGAAAATGCTCAAAATACTTTATTTAAGTTATTAGAAATGGGTGTTATCCCTATTGTAAATGAAAATGATACTATATCTACTGATGAAATACAAGGATTTTCTGATAATGATACATTATCTGCATATGTTTGTAATCTTGTTAAAGGAGATATTTTAATTATTTTATCTGATATTGATGGTATGTATACTAAAGACCCTAATAAATATAATGATGCTAAAATAATTAGTAAAATAGTTGAAATAAACGATAACATAGAAAATAGTGCCGAGGGCTCTAATAGTCTTTTAGGTACTGGTGGTATGAAGACTAAAGTTAATTCTGCAAAAATGGTAAATGAAAACGGTGCTGATATGATTATTGCTAGTGGTAAAGAAAGCAGTATTTTATTTAAAATATTAAATGGTGAAGATATAGGGACTTTATTTGTTTGTAAAAAAGATGGGAGGTAGAATATGAACCTTATAAAATTATGTGAAGATTCTAAAGCTGCAAGTAAAGATTTATGTAAGCTTAAATCTAGTGAAAAAAACAATATACTAAAAGCTTGTAGCAATGCACTTTTAAATGGAAAAGAAACAATAATAGCTGCTAATAAAATAGATATAAAAAATGCTAAAGAAAACAATATGAAAGACAGTTTAATAGATAGGCTATTATTAGATGAAAAAAGAATAGAGGATATGGCTAATGGGATATTACAAATAGTTAGTTTAGATGACCCTTTAGATGAATATATTGATATGAAAGTTTTACCAAATGGATTAAAAGTTGGTAAAAAAAGAGTTGCTATGGGGGTTATTGGTATAATATATGAGGCTAGACCTAATGTAACATCTGATGCTTTTTCTATGTGTTTTAAAGCATCTAGTTCTGTTATTTTAAAAGGTGGAAAAGAGGCTTTAAATTCTAACAAAGCCATAGTTGATTTATTTAGAACAACTATAAAAAAATTAGGTTATAATGAAAATATGATTATACTTATAGAAGATACTAATAGAGAAACCACTACAAAACTTATGAAGATGAACCAATATATTGACTTATTAATACCTAGGGGTGGGGCTGGGCTTATTAAAGCTGTTGTAGAAAATAGTACTATACCTGTAATAGAAACAGGAGTGGGAAATTGCCATATATTTGTAGATGAGTATGCTAATAAACAAAAGGCTATTGATATTATATTAAATGCTAAAGTGCAACGTCCTTCTGTATGTAATGCTATGGAAACATTATTAATACACAAAAATATTATTGATGATATCTTGCCAGAGCTTGTAGAAAAATTACAAAATAATAATGTGGAGATAAGAGCAGATAAAATTATTTTAGATAGTATAGGTAATAAAGATATATTATTAGCTACAGAAGATGATTGGAAACAGGAGTTTTTAGATTATATTTTAGCTATAAAATGTGTGGAAAATATAGACGATGCTATAATGCATATACAAAAATATTCTTCTGGACATTCTGAGGCTATTATTACTGAAAATTATTCTAACTACAACAAGTTTGTTGACGAAATAGATTCTTCTGTTGTATATGTTAATGCCTCTACTAGATTTACTGATGGGGAACAGTTTGGACTTGGTGCAGAAATAGGAATTAGTACACAAAAATTACACGCAAGAGGTCCTATGGGTATAAAAGAAATAACATCTTATAAATATATTGTATTAGGAGATGGACAAATAAGAGAATAAGAAAATAATAATATATAAAAAAATCACCATTATACAGGTGATTTTTTTAGTTAAAGTTATAATAATATACAGATTAGGCCTCCATTACCTTCATTTATTATTTTTTGTAATGTTTCTTGTAGTTTTAATTGTGTATCCTCTGGTATTCTATAAAGTTTTGTGTTTAATCCATCATTTACTAAGTCTGACAGAGATTTACCAAAAATATTGTAATCCCAAATTTTATCTTGTTCATTTTCAAATTGCTCTAGAAGATACTGTGATAGCTCTTTACTTTGTTCTTCACTACCTACAATAGGTGCAACCTCTGTTTGAATATCTGCTTTTATAAGGTGGAAGCTAGGAGCTGTTGCTTTAATTTTTATACCATATCTTGAGCCGTGTTTTATAAGCTCTGGCCTTTCTAAAATCATTTCATCTAATGTTGGAGTAACTATACCGTATCCTTTTGTTTTTACTTCCTCTATGGCATATTTTACTTTGTCATATTCTTTTTTTGCTTGTGATAAAAGTTTTATTGTAGAAATTAATTCATATTCATTATTTATATCCATATTAGTTGTTTCGCTTAAAACTTTATAAAATAGATTATCATTTAGCCCTATTTCTATATTACTTAAGCCTTCTCCTAATGCTATTTTATCTATGTATGCTTTTTTTATGTATTCGTTATTTTCTAGTATGGATATAGTAGATTTTATATTATGTAGTTTATTAATTTCTGGTAATAATTTTTTTGTATCTTGTATTATACTTTGTTTTAGCCAATGGTTTATATCTAGCGTTTCTATCCATTTTGGCAAGTTTAAATTTAATTGTTTTATTGGAAATTCGTATAAAACTTTTTCTAATATTGAATTTATATCTTCTTGTTTTAATTGAGCAATATTTACTGGTATAACAGGCGAATTATACTTTTCTGTTAGTTCTTGTTTTAAATTATCTGCTGACTGTGAATAAGGTTTTGATGTATTTAAAAGTACAACAAAAGGCTTTGATAAAGACTTTAATTCTTTTATTACTTTTTCTTCTGCTAGTATATAATCTTCTCTTGGAATATCTGTAATAGTACCATCTGTTGTTACAACTATACCTATTGTAGAATGGTCTGTTATCACTTTTTTTGTACCTATTTCTGCTGCTTCTTCAAATGGAATTTTTTCGTTAAACCAAGGTGTTGAAACCATTCTTGGTTGGTTTTCATCCATATATCCTGATGCTCCTGGTACTACATACCCTACACAATCTATCATTCTTACATTAAAACTTGCATTGTCGTCTATATTAATAGAAACGGCATTGTTTGGTATAAATTTTGGTTCTGTTGTCATAATAGTTTTTCCTGCTGAGCTTTGTGGAAGTTCATCTCTAGTTCTTTCTTTGTTATATTCATCATCTATATTAGGTATTACTAGTAAATCCATAAATCTTTTTATAAAAGTAGATTTTCCTGTTCTAACTGGTCCAACAACACCTATGTATATATCACCGTTTGTTCTTTCGGATATATCCTTATAAATATTAAATTGTTCCATATTAACCTCCTTAAACCAATTTAAATACATTTTAATATATGATTTTAAATTAAAAAATATGTTTTACAGTATATTTATTTTTATAAATAATAAATTATATATACAATAAGTATTTATAAAAAATGCAGTAGTAATGTAAAAATATAAGAGTAAAAAATTTTTAACCTTTAGATAATTTTACATTAAAAATTAAAAAAATTCAAATACATCTGAAAAAAAAAATTACAAAAAGTATTGACAGAGTGTAAAAAGTAGACTATACTTTGTTTTGAAAGGAAGTGATTTAATATGAAAATATCTTTAAAAGCAGCAAGAGTTAACGCTAATTTAACTCAACAAGAGGTGGCAGACATAATAAAAGTAAGCAAGCATACTATAATTAATTGGGAAAAAGGTAAAACAAATGTTGGATATGCACCATTAAAAGTTTTAAGTGAAATTTATAATATTGAAATTGATAATATTTTTTTAGGTTAAATTGTAGAAAGGAAAACTTATGGATAAAGAAAAAAGAGAAAAAGGCGAGAAATATCTTAAAAACTGGGGACAAGGCATTTTAGATATACAAAATTTACAAACAGAAATTAACCAGATAAGAAAAAATAATGATGCTTTTGATACTATACAAATAGAAAATAAAGAAGATATAGTAAATATTTATAGCTCTGTTATAAATGAAAAGTTGGTAAAACTTAAAAATTTAATGTATGAATATAAAATTGTAGACGATGTAATAAGCAATTTGGAAGATTACCAAAAAGACGTAATACGATTTAGGTATATTTATAAAAATAGCTGGCAATCTGTTGCTTTAAAAGTACATATTAGCCTTAGACAATGTTTTAATATAAAAAATTTAGTTATAAACAGAATTTTAAAAAGTATTTAAATGCTTTACACTTTTATTGCAGTTACTTTATATTATATGGTGGTATTATAATATTGACCTTTAAAATTATTATTTATTTTATAGATAGTAAATTGGGGGTGAATATTTGAACAATAAACAAAAATTATTTTGTAAATATTATATTGAAACACAAGATATAAAAATAGCTACTAAAAAATGTGGATATAAAGAAAGTACAGGTATAAAGCTATTGAAAAATGAATTAATAAAAAAATACATAGAAGAAAACATTAGAAATAATAAAGTTGCTGATTCTGATGAAATAATGGAGTGTCTTACTAAAATAATGCGTGGGCAAGAAAATAATGACGATGTATCTTTAAAAGGAATATCTGTAAAAGAAAGGTTAAAAGCTGCTGAACTGCTAGGAAAGGTTTATTCTATATTTTCTCCTAAACAAGAAATTGATAAAGATGAATCTATTTTTATAGTAGGAAGTGATTTAATAAAAGAATAATATGGAAAATAAAATATACTTACCAGATATAGTTGGAAAAGGATACAAAGAATACTGGTACTTTAAAGGAAGATTTAGAGTATGCAAAGGTTCTAGAGCTAGTAAAAAATCTAAAACAACTGCTTTAAATTTTATATTTAGAATAATGCAATATAAAGACGCTAATCTTTTAGTAGTTAGAAAAACTTATAATACTCTTAGAGATAGTTGTTTTGCTGAATTAAAATGGGCAATACATACCCTTGGGGTATCTAAATATTGGGAATGTAAAACATCTCCTCTTGAAATTATATACTTGCCAACAAACCAAAAAATATATTTTAGAGGACTTGATGACCCTTTAAAAATAACATCTATTACAACACAAAAAGGTGTTTTATGTTGGTTATGGATAGAGGAAGCTTATGAGATAGACAATGAGGAAGATTTTGATATTTTACAAGAAAGTATTAGAGGAAAGGTACCAGAAGGACTTTTTAAGCAGATTACATTAACATTTAACCCTTGGAATGAAAAACATTGGATTAAAAAAAGATTTTTTGATTGTGAAGATAATGATATATTAGCTATTACAACTAATTATATGATTAATGAGTGGCTTGATAATGCTGATAAAAAAATGTTTGAGGATATGAAAAAAAATAATCCTAGAAGATATCAAGTTGCTGGTCTTGGTGAATGGGGTGTAACACAAGGGCTTGTATATGAAAATTTCCTTGAACTAGAGTTTAACGTAGAAGAAATAAAAAATAGAGAAAATATTATTTCTATTTTTGGACTTGATTTTGGGTATACTAATGACCCAACTGCATTATTTTGTGGGTTAGTAGATTTAGAACTTAAAGAGATTTATGTATTTGACGAACTTTATAAAAAGGCTTTAACCAATTTTAAAATATATCAAGAAGTATTTAATATGGGATATATTAAAGAAATTATTGTAGCTGATTCTGCTGAGCCTAAAAGTATAGAAGAACTTAGAGAGCTTGGTATGAATAAAATAAGAGCAGCTAAAAAGGGCAAAGATAGTTTAAATAATGGTATACAATATATACAAGATTTTAAGATAGTTATACACCCTAAATGCAAAAACTTTTTGAATGAAATATGTAACTACATATGGAAAAAAGATGAAATGGGAAAAACTATTAATAGGCCTATAGATGACTATAATCATCTTTTAGATGCTATGCGATATGCTATACAATCTATAAATAAAGATGATAGATTTAGCTTTAAATGAAAATTATAAAGGAGGTTTTTATGAACCTTGAACCGAATTTTGAAACATATGAAACAAATAAAATTATAAATAGATTTGGGAACGAAAAGGCATTTATTGAATTTTTGGAACAAAATATATTAGAGTTTTTATCCTCTGAACAAAGAAAAAATATGTTGATAGGTGAGGAATATTATAAAGGTAACCACGATATTTTAAAAAGAAAGCGTACCATAATTGGTAAAGATGGTAACAAAGAAGAAATAGATAATTTACCTAATAATAGAATAGTAGATAATCAGTATGCTAGAATAGTTGACCAGAAAAATAGTTATTTATTATCTAAACCTATTACAATTTATTGTGATGATGAAAATTTTATGAACAGTATCAATAAAATATGTGGAAAATCATTTTATAGTCTTATTAAAAATATAGGTGAAGATTGTATTAATTGTGGTATTGGTTGGATTTATATATTTTTTGATGAGAATGGAAACATTAGCTTTAAAAGATTTAAGCCTTATGAAATACTACCTATATGGGAAGATGAGGAACATACTTTATTAGAATGTTTACTTAGAATATATAACATAGAAAATTATGATTTTAATAATAAAAATATTACAACTCAAGTAGAGCTATATACTAAAAGTGGTGTACAATATTACATTTTGGATGATAAAAAATTAATATTAGATAAATCTAAAGGTTTTAAACCTTATATATATAATTCTTATAACTTTCCTTTATCCTGGAATAAAATTCCTGTGGTATCTTTTAAATTTAATTCTAAAGAAATTCCTTTAATAAAAAGAGTAAAAACTTTACAAGATTCTTTAAATACCATTAGAAGTGATTTTATGAACAATATGCAAGAAGATGCTAGAAATACTATTCTTGTACTTAAAAATTATGACGGAACTAATTTATCTGAATTTAGAAAAAATTTGTCTGAATATGGCGTTGTAAAAGTAAAAACTATAGATGGTAATGAAGGAGGGGTAGAGTCATTAAAAGTAGATATTGATAGTAACAATTATGAAGTCCTTGCTAGAGCTTTAAAAAAGGCTATAATAGAAAATGCTAGAGGATATGACTGCAAAGATGATAAAATGGGACAAAATCCTAATCAGATGAATATACAAAGTGCTTATGCAGATATTGACCTAGATGCTAGCCTTATGGAAACAGAGTTTCAAGCATCTTTTGAAATGTTATTTTGGTTTATAAAAAAATATTTTACTTATATTTATAAAAAGGATTTTAACAATATAGATATAGATGTAATATTTAACAAAGATATTTTAATAAATGAAACAGAAGCCATTAATAATTGTGTGAAATCTATGGGAATTATATCGAAAGAAACTATTATTAGTATGCATCCTTGGGTATCTAATATAAAACAAGAAATTAATAAACTAAAAAATGAAAAATAAATAAAAAATTTTAAAGGTTGGAGAATTGGGTGGGTGGGATTAAATAAAAAAGGAGGTCTTTTATGGACATTAAATATTTAATGGATTTAGGTATAGAGAAGCCTAAAGCCGAAGAAATTTATTGTAAAATAGAAAAATATATTTTTGAAAAAATGAAAGAAAAAACTAAAGAATATGAAAATAAAATATTAGAGCTAGAGCTTAAAATGACTGTGGAAAGACAGCTTTTTATGGCTAAAGCTAAAAATATTAAGGCTACTATGGCTTTAATAGATTTTAATAAGCTAGACAGTAAAAATATAGATGAAAAAGCTATTAAAAATATGATAGATGAACTTAAAAACAACGAAGAAACTAAATTTTTATTTAACGAAGATGAAGATAATAAAATAACAGGATTTAAGCCGATAGAGTCTAGTGGTAAAAATATTTCTAGAGGACAATTAAGCTATGAAGAACTTTGTAAATATTATGAAAAAGGTATTTTTTAGGAGGTTGAAATATGGGAGAATTTAATCATAAAAGTTTTAATCAGGTAGCATTTGGTAAATACATAGAGAATTTACCTAATGTTAAAAAAAATGAATTAATAAAATCTGCTGTTCTTAAGCCTAATGCAGAAATAAAAAGAGCATTTTCCTCTCAAGGAGGTACTGGATATGCTATTTTACCTATGTATGGAAGGATAGGTGGAGAAGCTTTAAATTATGATGGGAAAACAGATATTGTACCTAATGCAACTAAAACCTTTGAACGTGGTGTTGTAGTTGTTGGTAGAGCTAATGCTTGGCTTGAAGATGATTTTTCTGAGGATATAACAGGTGGCGTTAGCTTTATGTCTAATGTTGCAAAACAAGTAAATGAATACTTTGATGAGATTGACCAAAAAACTTTACTTGCTATATTAAAAGGTATATTTTCTATGACTGGTGGTAAAAATCAGAATTTTGTAGATAACCACACTTATGATATATCTGCCCTTGAAAATCCTAAAATAGATGTTACTACGCTTAATACTGCTATACAAAAGGCTTGCGGTGATAATAAAACTAAATTTTCTATTGTTATTATGCATAGTGTGGTTGCTACTAACTTAGAAAATTTAAATTTACTTAATTACTTGAAATACACTGACAAAAATGGCATACAAAGAGATTTAGGACTTGCTACTTTAAATGGAAAAATAGTATTAATTGATGACAGTATGCCTGTTGAAGATGACGGTGAAAAAAAATATACTACTTACATATTAGGTAAAGGTGCTATTGATTTTGAAAATATTGGTGCTAAAGTACCTTATGAAATAAATAGGGACCCTAAGACAAATGGTGGACAAGATACTTTATATGCTAGAACTAGAAAATGTTTTGCTCCTTTTGGTATTTCCTATACTAAAAAGCACCAAAGCAGTTTATCTCCTACTGATGCAGAACTTGAAAATGGCGGTAACTGGTCTTTAGTTAAAGACGTTGAAAATGGGGCGTTTATAGAAGATAAGGCTATACCTATAGCTAGAATTATATCTAAAGGTTAAGAGGTATTTTATGAATAATATTATTTATCAAATATCTGATAGATTAAACTGTTTAAATCTTTCTATTAAAGATACTTATTTATCTGAAAAAATTATTCTTATGGCTATTAATTCTGTTAAAAATTTTATCCAATGTGAAATAAATCCCTTTATTGATTTTTCTATTATAGAAGACATATTTATTAATATTGTTATAGGTGAATATTTGATGCTTGTTAAATCATCTAATTTGGAAAGTGATATATCTTTAGATAGTGCTATAAAAAGTATTAAAGAAGGTGATACCTCTGTAACTTACTTTGAAAATAAAAATATGAATTTTCAAGATATTATTAACTACTTTTTATATAAAAAGAGATTACTGTACAGGTACAAACAGATTGTATGGTAAATATTAATAAAAAAAATGCTCTTAGTAAGTTATATATAGGTAGATGTAAAATATATGAATATGAAAACTTTATAGATGAAAATAGCAAAGCAATAAAACAAAATATTAGAATAAAATATGACAATTTAGCTTGTAGGGTGTCATATTACAATAATAGTTCTAATATTTTAGCATCTAAAGAAGATACTTTTAATAATATTATAACTCAAAAAGTAAAGATATTTTTAGATAATACTATAAAAATAAAAGCTGGGTCTATAATAGAAGTAAATCAAAATGGAAAGATAACTAAGTATAAAAACAGTGGAGAACCCGTTATATATTCAAATCATCAAGAAATAATGCTTGATATATTTGATAATATTGGTTAGGTATTTGGGAGGGATATTTATTATACAAAAACTTATAGATGCAATTAGTAATCAAATATATAGTATATTTAATAAACCTAATATATATGTAGAGCACATAAAACAGGGGTTTTTATTACCCTGTTTTTGTGTAAGATGTATAAAAACACAGGAACAAAGACATTTATCTAACAGGTATAAAATTTTTAATAAGATAGAGATAACATATTTTCCTAAAAAAAATTATAATACAAATGATGATTTTAACAATATATTAAATATTTTATATGATAAGCTTATAATGTTAAAGTTTGAAAAAGGATTTATAAAAGGGGAAAATATGGAAGGATATATAGAAAATGGAGCTATTAAATTTTTTGTAGAATATAATTTTTATGTATTTAAAAAAGAAGAAACAGATAAAATGCAAAAGCTATATATTTAAGGAGGTATTATGGCAGAAAAAATTAAAAAATTTTACAAAGAACAATTTTTAAAAAGTGATTTATATAAAGATAAGAAAGATTTAATAAATACGTTATTAAAAGAAAATGAAATGTATAGTAAAACTGATGTTGAAAAAATTATTAGAAAATATCTGGAGGTGATTTTATAATGGCAACTGGAGGAACTTTTTTAACATATAATAAAATTTTGCCTGGAGCGTATATAAACTTTATATCTAAAGCTAGAGCACTTGGTACTATTGCCGATAGAGGTGTTATGGCTATGGCTTTAAAAAATAACTGGGGTATTGAGAACAAAATAGTTACTATAACTAATGAAGATTTCCAAAAAGATGCTTTAAAAATATTTGGATATGAATACACTAGTGAAAAATTGAGACCTTTTAGAGAGGCCTTTAAAAATGCAAAAGAAATAAAATATTATAGACTTGGGACAGGTGAAAAGGCTAAAGCTACTATTGGGAGTTTAACTGTTACTTCTAAATATTCTGGTACTAGAGGGAACAATATAAAAATAAAAATAGCATCTAATGTAGATGATAGTAGCCATACTATTTATACTTATATAGATAATATTATAGTAGATGAGATAATAGCAACCAACATAGAAGAAATTGTTGAAAATGATTTTGTTAGTTTTTCTGGTACTGGTGCATTTGAAGATAATG
Organism: uncultured Tyzzerella sp.; assembly: GCF_963558545.1. NCBI lineage: Bacteria > Bacillati > Bacillota > Clostridia > Lachnospirales > Lachnospiraceae > Tyzzerella > uncultured Tyzzerella sp. The sequence goes on from NZ_CAUWHO010000027.1 coordinate 27,126, forward strand.
CCGGAACTAATCTTTCTGGGGGTACAGATGGAGAAATTAATAATAGTGAATATAGTAAATTTTTATCTCTTATTGAGAGCGAAAGTTTTAATGTTATTATTTACGATGGAGAAGATGAACAAACAAAAGGACTTTTTGAAAGTTTTACTAAAAGGCTTAGAGATGAAGAAGGGGTAAAAATAACTACTGTTTTACATAATTATAAAAAGGCTGACTTTGAAGGGGTTATTAGTGTTAAAAATGATAAAAACCTTGTATACTGGGTTGGTGGTGCTTTAGCGGGTGCGGAGATAAACCAAAGTTTAACTAACAAAGTATATGATGGAGAATATGAATTTAATGCTAAATACTCTAACAATGAGCTAAAAGAGGCTATTAACAATGGAGAATTTGTATTTTATTATGATATTAATAATATTAAAGTTTTAAAAGATATTAATACTTTTGTTAGTTTTTCTTCTGATAAAAATTCGGACTTTAGCAATAACCAAATTATACGAGTATTAGATTCTACTGCTAATGATGTTGCAAGAATTTTTAATGATTACTACCTTGGTAAAATACAAAATGACAATTTAGGTAGAGATATATTTAAGTCTGAACTTATAAATTATTTTAATCAACTACAAGCTATTAGAGCTATTAACAATTTTTCTCCTGAGGATATAAATATTAAAAAGGGAACTGAAAAAGGTGACGTTATTGTAGATTTAATGATAGAGCCTGTAGCTAGTATGGACAAACTTTATATGAAATGTATTATAGAATAGGAGGGAATATATGGCTACTTTAAAAGCTTGGGATACTATTAATGGTGCTTTAGGCACTTGCTATGTAGATATTGATGGAAAAAAAGAAGAAGTTTTATATTTAAAAAATATAGAGGCTAAAATTAAAAAGACTAAAAGAGAAATAAAAGTACTTGGGCAGACTGGTACTAAGCATAAATCTAGTGGTTGGATTGGAACTGGTAAAATGACTGTTTATTACTCTACATCTAAATTTAGAGAGCTTATGCTTAAATATATAAAAGAAGGAAAAGATACATATTTTGAAATAGTTGTTGAAAATAAGGACCCTTCTAGTGATATAGAAAGACAAAGCATTGCATTAAAACAAGTGAATATTGATAATGTTACTATGGCGAAGCTTGATATAAACAGTACTGAACTTGATGAAGAAATGACTTTTACATTTAATGATATTGATATATTAGAAAGTTTTAAACCTGTTGTTGGAGAATAGAAAGGAGAAAGTATGTCTAGCTTACAAGAAATACTTAATCTTAATGTTGTTGATAATATAACTCATTATGTGGAAATATCTAACCGTTTGAAAGATGAAAATGGGGATAATTTGAAATTTAAAATAAAACCTATTATTTTTGAAGAATTAAATAGATTGAAAAGAAAAGCTACTTTTATAAATAAAAATGGACAAGCTATTATTGATGAGGGTAAACTTAATACCCTTTGTATTATAGAGGCTACATTGGAGCCTAGCTTTAAAGATATAAAAAGTATGGAGCAGTTAAATGTTAGTACTCCTGAACAGTATTTAAATAAAGTGTTGTTAGCTGGTGAGATAGAAAAGCTTATAAAAGAAATACTTATTATAAGTGGGTTTATGGAGAGTATTGATGAATTGGTTGTTGATATAAAAAACTAATTAAAAAGGGTGATGCAGAGCTTAACTATGCCTATTTTGCCCTTTTTAAACTAAATATAAAGCCTAGAGATTTTGCTAATATGGACATAAGAGAAAAAGCTTTGATAATAGCTTTTATAGATAAATTTTTGGAAGAACAAAAAGAAGCGGAAGATATTTTAGGCTAATAAATGAGGTGGGGAGGTGGGTTTATATATAATAAATTATTTTTTTCATTTTATAATATTGGGAATATAGGAATTTATAAAAATATAAGTTTTTATACTAATAAAAATAAAATTAAAAATACTAAAGGATTTACCAATATTAATTATAATAGTAGAATAACTAGTATTTATAATAAATTAAACAAAAATTTAAAAGTATTGAATACTACATATTTTTATTTTGAAAATTTAAATAAAAAAGAGAGTTACAATAGTACTTTTAAAGAAAATATATTAAAACTATTTAATACATTTGAAAATAGATTTAATGAAAGTATACTACTTAACAAAAAAGTTTATAGAAATTATATGATAGATAATAACAGTATTTATAACAGATATTTTACAAATAAAAAGATAGATGTTTATAAGAAATGTTTATTAAATAG
>NZ_CAUWHO010000028.1:0-27103 GCF_963558545.1 uncultured Tyzzerella sp.
AAATGACATTTGGTATATTAGGTGGAGATTTTAGGTACAAATTTTTATATGATATGCTATGTAATGAAAACTATTTAGTATATTCATACAATAATAAATATATAGAGGATAAAAATAACCATACCCTAGATGATTTCCTAAAAAAAATAGATATATTAGTAGTTCCTATCCCCTTTACAAAAGATAATAAAACTGTATTTAGTGTAGATAATGATATAGTTGATATTGATTTACTAACTAAAAAAATAATTAATTATAATATAAAAATAATATTTGGTGGTGTAATAGATAAAAAAATTATCGAATATCTAAACCAAAATAATATTAAAACAATAGATTTTTTTGAGGATAATTCCATAGCAATATTAAATGCTATACCTACTGCCGAAGGTGCTATCCAAGTAGCTATAGAGCAAAGCTTTAAAACACTATTTAATAGCAACTGTTTGGTACTAGGGTATGGAAGATGTGGTAAAATTTTATCTAATATGTTAAAAGGAATAGGAGCAAATGTTGATGTAACATATAGAAAAGAAGAAGATTTGGCTTATATAAAAGGATATGGCTTATCTCCTGTTTATTTATATAATATAACAGATATTATACAAAAATACGATTTTATATTTAACACTATTCCTTATGAGATACTAAATAAAGATGTATTAAATAAGGTTAATAGGGATACTGTTATAATAGATTTAGCTAGTGCTCCTGGTGGAGTAGACTACAATTTTGCTAGAGATTTAAACTTAAAAGCTATATATTGCCCAGGGCTTCCTGGGAGAGTTGCTCCATATACAGCTGGTAAAATATTAAAAGATAAAATACTCCAATATTGCAATGAATATTTTAAATAACTTCTATTAACAAATATCCATAAAAAATAAGTAGCTAACATTAGCTACTTATTTTTTATAAGTATTATTTATTTTCAAAAATATGTGTCATATCTAATTTTTCCCAAGGTAAATCTAAGTCATTTCTACCAAAATGTCCATAAGCTGCTGTTTGCTTATATATAGGTCTTTTTAAATCAAATTTATCTATAATGGCAGATGGGCGTAAATCAAAGTTTTCTTTTACAAGCTCTGCTATTTTATCATCAGATATTTTACCTGTTCCATAAGTATTTACTAATATAGATAAAGGCTTAGCAACACCAATAGCATAAGCTATTTCTATTTCACATTTTTTAGCTATTTTACTAGCAACAATATTTTTAGCAACGTATCTAGCAGCATAAGCACCAGAACGGTCTACTTTAGTAGGGTCTTTACCAGAAAATGCTCCACCTCCGTGGCTAGCATATCCACCATATGTATCAACAATTATTTTTCTACCAGTAAGCCCACAATCCCCTTGAGGTCCACCAATAACAAACCTACCTGTTGGATTTATATAATATTTAGTTTCTTCATCTAAAAGCTCTGTTGGTATAACTGCATCTATAACGTGTTTTTTAATATCATCACATATTTGTTTATGGCTAACATTTTCATTATGTTGAGTAGATATAACAATAGAGTCTATTCTTACAACCTTTTCATCATCGTATTCAACAGATACTTGGCTTTTACCATCTGGTCTTAAATAAGATAATGTACCATTTTTTCTAACTTCTGAAAGACGTCTTGTCAGTTTATGTGCAAGATATATAGGCATAGGCATATAATCTTCTGTTTCATCACAAGCAAAACCAAACATCATACCTTGGTCCCCTGCACCTGTATCGTTTTCATCTTCATCTTCTCTAGTTTCAAAGGCATTATCTACACCTTGAGCTATATCTGGAGATTGTCCTTTTAAAGATGTCATAACTGCACAAGTGTCACAGTCAAATCCATATTTTGCTCTATCGTAACCTATACCACGCACTGTTTCTCTAGCTATACTGTCTATATCTACATAACAATTTGTTGTTATCTCTCCTGCAACCATAATAAGACCTGTTGTAGCAAGTGTTTCACAGGCTACCCTAGCATTAGGGTCTTTTGCTAAAATACTATCTAAAATAGCATCTGATATTTGGTCGCATATTTTATCTGGGTGTCCTTCTGTAACAGACTCAGATGTAAATAATCTTTTCATTTATATTCCTCCTAAGACATTATATAATATATTAAAATACTGGATTTAGTAACTAAATTTTACTAATAAAAAAAAGCCATTATGGCTTATACAATTAATCCTCATCTTCCATAAAAATGGGGGATTTAGCACCAATACTAAAAAGCTGGTTGCTGGGTATCATAGGGCCCGTATCCCTCCACCTCTCTTGATAAGACACATATTTAATACATACTAATTATATATTATATATGAAAAAAAGTCAATAATTAATATGTATTAAATATTAAAATAAGCCAAATAGCCTTCCTTGAAATGTATTTCTTGTATTTAACTCTTTATTTATTCCATTTAAAACTACCTTTTTATTTAAGCTCCATTTAGGTTCTACCAAAGTAGCTTTATCTCCATCACCAGTTATTCTATGTATAACAATATTAGGTGGTAATATTTCTATGCAAGATACTACTATATCTATATACTCTTCTAAGGTTAGTGTTTTAAAAGGCTTTTTAACATACAATTTATGTAAAGATGTATCTTTTATAATATGTAAAAGTTGTAGCTTAATACCTGATATATTAAATTTAGATACATACTTTATAGTATTTAACATATCTTTTTTATCCTCATAAGGCAAACCTAAAATAGTATGAACTATTATATCTATATTATATTTGTTTAACATTTTTACACAATTTTCAAAAACTTCATTCTCATAACATCTATTTATTAGTTGTATACTCTCTTTTTTAGATGTTTGAAATCCAAGCTCTATACAAACATATATTTTTTCATTTAGTTTAGATAGAAATTTTGCTATATCTTCTGTTATACAATCTGGCCTAGTGGCAATAAATATACCTACTACGTCTGGTAGGTTAGATGCTTTAGTAAATATTTCTTTTAAGTAGTCTAAAGGGGCATAGGTATTTGTAAAGGCTTGAAAATAAGCTATGTATTTACCATTTTTCCATTTTTCATTCATTTTTTTCTTGCTTATTTCAAATTGATTTTCTATATCTAAACTTCTATCTCCTGCAAAGTCGCCAGAACCTTTTTCACTACAAAATATACACCCACCATAAGATAAAGTACCATCTCTGTTAGGACAAGTAAACCCACCATCTAAAGCAACCTTTATTATTTTATCTCCAAATTTTTCTCTAAAAAATCTATTAGCATTATTATATCTTATTTTATTATTCATTATAACCTCCAAACACTATATATAGTTTTTACACTTTTTTATCTACATAACTATTTTCCAGAATATAGGCATTTTTTCTAATTTCCACAAAGTTTTAAACATATCAACACTAATCCACACAACAAAATATAGTGTCCACTTTGAAAATTTGTTGATAAATATATAGTTTTCCACATATATTTGTTAATAAATATACCCTACATATACTATTCTGTATAATACTACCTATAAAAATCTTCTTTATGTACTACTTTAGCTAATGTAAAATAACATATATTATTAGCTCCTGCTTCTCTAAGAACCTTCCCACAGTTATTTATAGTACTCCCTGTTGTGTATATATCATCTATTAATAATATGTTTTTATCTTTTATTATGCCAGTATTTAAAACTTCAAATACACCTTTTACATTTATACCTCTTTCATCAAAAGAAACTTTGCTTTGAGCTAGAGTATTTTTATTTCTTATAAGATTTTCTTTTTGGATAGGGATATTACATAACTTAGACAATTCTTCTGCTATAAGTTCTGCTTGGTCATATCCTCTTTTTTTCTTCTTTTTAAAATACATAGGAACACATATTATATAATCATATTTTTTTATATCTATTTTTGATAGCTTATTATACATCATTTTAGCAAAAACTTTAGAATACTCTCTCATATTATTATATTTTAGCCTAAGTATAGAAAATCTGGTTACATCATCATAACAAAATACTGACAAGTTAGGTTCTTTGTCATCTGTTATAAAATCTATATTCATATAACAATATTTACATATACTATCATCTTCATTTAAAGGAATAATCTCTTCACAAAATACACATTTATTAGGGTATATAAAATCTAGTATCTTATTAAAAATCTTTAAAAACATAATATACCCCTTATATAAACTTAGATAAATTTATAATTCTATCTTTTAAATATGTGTACCTACTTACTTCTCTATCATTATCAACCATTTTATTTAATGTAGATTCTACACCAACTATAACGGCTAGCTCTTTTGCCCTTGTAACACCTGTGTATAATAAATTTCTTGTAAGTAACATAGGTGCCCCACTATGTATAGGCATTATAATAGCTTTATACTCGCTCCCCTGAGATTTATGTATTGTTATAGCATAGGATAAACTTAACTCATCTAGTTGAGTAAAATCATATTTTATATGCTTACAATCATCAAATATAACTTCTATAAATTCATTTTTGTTATCTATTTTTCTTATTATTCCTTCATCTCCATTAAATATACCCATTCCTTCATCTATATAGATACCATCTTTTATTATTTTCCAATCCATACTATAATTATTTTTTATTTGCATAACTTTATCCCCCTCTCTAAAAATAAGATTTTTAAAATCTTTCTCATTTTTATCTTCACTAGGAGGGTTTATTGCATTTTGCAAAATATTATTAAGATTTTCTATACCTATTGGAGATTTTTTCATAGGTGCTAGCACCTGTATAGTCCTTAAATCTGATATATTTAAAAATTTAGGCAAACGTTTAGTAATAAGCTCAATAATTGTATTATTAAGGTCGTCCATATTATGTCTTCTTAAAAAGAAAAAATCTTTATTTACTTCATTTAATACAGGGTATTGCCCATTATTTATTCTATGTGCATTCATTACAATAGCACTTTCTCTGGCTTGTCTAAAAATTTCATTTAGCCTTACAACTTTTATACAATCACTATTTATTATATCCTTTAAAACATTACCTGCACCAACAGAAGGTAACTGGTCTACATCCCCTACCAATATAAGCCTTGTACCATTAGCAACAGCTTTTAATAATCCGTTCATTAATAATATATCTATCATAGAGCATTCATCTACTATAATAACATCTGCCTCTATTGGCATATCCTCATCTTTTTCAAAAGATTGCCTTTTTTTATCTTCTTGTAAAAAATTTATACCTAAAAGCCTATGTATAGTTTGAGCATCTAGCCCTGTTGCCTCAGACATTCTTTTAGCTGCTCTACCCGTAGGTGCACATAGCTCTATTTCATATCCTTCATTTTTAAACATAGATATAATAGAATTTATAGTAGTTGTTTTACCTGTACCTGGACCACCTGTTATTACCAAAACACCATTTACCATAGCCTCTTTTATGGCTTGTTTTTGATTGTTAGCAAGCACTATATTGTTATCTTTTTCTATATTTTTTATCCACATATCATAGTTTTTGCTATATTCTGTTTTATTTTTAGCAAGCTGTAAAATTTTTTTAGCTACGTAACTTTCTGCATAATAATAAGAATTTAAAAACACTATGTTACCATTTTCTGTTTTTTCTACACATATTTGCCTTTCCATTTGCAATTTAAATAAATTTGGCAATAAAATATCTTCTGACACCCCTAAAATATTTTTACTTTCTTGTATTAATACATGTTCTGGCAAATATACATTACCAAAACCATTGGCACTATGGTTTAAAATATATTTTATCCCTGCTTTTATCCTATATTCAGACTCTTTTTCAATACCTATTTTTTCTGCTATATTATCAACTATTTTAAAGCCAACTCCAAACATTTCATCTGATAATCTGTATGGGTTTGTTTCTATAATTCTTATAGTATTTTCTTTAAAATGCTTATATATTTTCATAGCAAAAACTGCTGTTATCCCATATCCTTGCAAATAAATTATAGCTTTTCTAAGCCCCTCTTGCTCTGCAAATATTTCTCCTATTTCCATAGCCTTTTTTACACTTATTCCCTTTATTTGAGATAGCTTTTCTGGTTTTTTTTCTATAATATTTAAAGTATCCTCTCCAAATTTTTCTACTATTCTTTCTGCTATTGTTTTTCCTATACCTTTTATAGCACCAGATTCTAAATATTTTTTTATACCTTTTTCTGTTTTTGGTATACTTTTTTCATATATATCCACTTTAAATTGTTTCCCATATGCAGAGTGATTTATAACACTTCCTGTTAATATTATATTTTCTCCTACATTTAAATTTGCTACATATCCTACACAAGTTATTTCTGCTTCAGGAAAAATATCTCCATATTCCTCAGAATATATAGAAAAAACAATATACCCGTTTTCTTCATTTTTATATATAATATTTTCAACTGGACCCTCTATTTTTATAATTTCTTCCATAATATATCACCAATTTTTTATTTTAATTCTATCATAAAATGCTATTTTAGTAAATTATTTAATTTTTATCAATAAATAAACATAAAAATAAAATGCTAGAAGTAAATTTCTAGCATTTTATTTTTATGTTTATTTATTTTGTTCTGTTTTTTGTGTATCTTTTTCTTGCCATTTATCAAATTGCTCCATCACTTTATCATAAGTTTTTTGAGATATTTCTGGCAATTTATCTCCCCACATTTTTTCTGCCTTTTTAAATCCTTTTTCTACTGCATCACGCATTTCTTGTATTTTTTTAGGGTTATCTCCAGAAACCGATTTTGCAAAACTTAATATTCTTTCAGATGTTTGGTTTACCCCATAATAACCATCTTCTGATATATCTTTTTTTGCTTTATATAAATCTTTTGAATCTGTTGTTAAAATTTTATAAAAGTTATCATTATAACCCTTGTTAACAATACCAACTTTATTAGACTGCTTTAAAAATGTACTAGAAACTAATGTTTCAAAGTTTCTTGTTTGCTGTTCTGCTTGTTTTACAATATAAGATATTTGTTTTCTTTGGTCATTTTTAGAAAGTGGCTTTTCATATTTATCAGTAGTACTTTCTGCCTTGTTAGTTTCATCTTTTTTTGATGGTTGATTAACTTCTTGGTTTACATTGTTTTTTATATCTTTTGTATTAGCAACGTAATTAACTGAAGACTTAAAAATATTGTTTATCATAAAACTACCTCCTCATACTTTATACAATATATATCGTCATATTATATAAAATATTAATATAGTATTAAAAAATTTCTTCTGTGTTAATAATCATCGTTTCATATTCAAATGTATTGTTATAAGCATTAACATAAAAAGGATATTCGTTACCTTTTATATAAAATCTATAATATGGTAAAAAATAAAATGATATATTTTCATTATCTTCTTTTAAATAATACCCTAAATCTATATCTCTTATATATATTTCTTCATCACCTACAAGTTTTTTTATTTCCTTAGAAAATGTGTACATAGCTTCATCAACAGAACAAATATTTGTTTTTTGCCCTATAACATCTGACTTTTCATAGTTATTAAAGTATATATTTATTTTACCATCTTTAAATACTTTAATATTTAGGATATTATTAAATACTTTATAACCATCTATTTTTTGTATGTAAGATATAAATAAATAATCTTCTTCTTCCACTATTCTATCTAAATACATTTTACCATACACTTCTTCTATACGTTTTTCATATTCTTGTGCTATGTTTGTACCATTTTCTTTATTATAGTTAAAATCTTGTTTTTTTTCTAAATCTTCAAAATATACAAACAAATTATTTACTTTTAAAATTTTTTCATCTTGTTTAAATATAGTATCTTCAAATTTTTCTGTTCTAATAAGTGGCTTGTTAATATCAAAAAATATTTTCTGTAAAAGTAACTCGTCGTGTTTTTCTTTTTTCATACCAATCTGTGGCATAGGTTTATATTTTTTAGGTATATCTGAATATACTTTTATATTTTCATTTTCTAAATAATATATTATTGTATTTTTCTTTTCTTTAGTTATTTTATATTTTTCTTCTAATAAAAAACTAAGTTAAAATAAAACTAAATTTAATACTAATAAAAATATGATTATATAATTTTTAGCTAGCCTTGTATCCATACCTATCCTCCATATGTTACATTTTCAAAATAAGCCTCATCTTCTATCCCTATAAGCCATTTTATATTAATAGGCTCATTTATAGTATCAAATTTATAAACTAATTTCATTTTATTTATATTAAAGTTATCCCCAAAACTATTTTTATTTACTAAAAAATCATCTATAGCTTCTATAAAGGATTTTTCTACGGGTACATATTCTTCTTTTAATGTAAAATCATATACTAATTTTTTATATTTAGAAACTATATTATCCTCTACTGTAACCTCTATCATACTCTTCATATCCGTTTCTTTCTTTTTATTTTCTGATAAAATAATAGGAAAATTGTTTATTTTATAATCAAAATAAAAAGTAGTTTTATTTTCATCTATCTCATAATCTTTTAAAAAATATTCATTTTTTATATTAGTATCCTTTGCTAAAAATTGTATAGCTATATTATAAGGGCTATCCTGATTATTAATACTAATATTACTTTTATATTTTACATATTCTAAAACACTATTTGGATAATACTTTACAATAACATCTTCATCATTATAGGTATAAGTATTATTTATAAATGAGCTAGATTTTGTAATAGGATTTTCAAAAAATACATTTACATATTTTTCACTTTCCGATAATAAAATACCTCCATCTTGCTCTAAAGGACTAGTAGCTTCTATTGTATTTACATTAAAGTTTTCCCCTTTTGCTTTAGGTAAAAATTGATTATTGCTAAACAAAGAAATTCCACTTTCTTCACTTGATATATAATAAAAATCTTTATTATCTAGCCTATTAAAATCATTTATAATATTAAGTATATTTTGTCCTAAAGCCTCTTTAGATATTTTAAACTCATAAGCATTTAAAGATTGCGTTTCTAAAAATATAGTCTTTATATTATATTTATCATCTATAATAGGCTCTATAATAATAGTATCAAATTTATCTATTTTAGAAAAATGATTAGCTTTAATATTAAATACTTTATACATATCTTCGCCCTTTATATCAAAATCATAAGTGTATATAATAGACCTTTTGTTTAAAACTTCTTTTATATCAAAATATTGTATATAAGAAAAATCTCCATTTTTAATGCATAAATAAATTGCCTCATCAAACACTTTTTTATAATCTGTATTTGATATATTGTTATATTTTCTAATAAATTTGTTATTACCAGTATTTATTAAAATACTTTCTGCTAAATATAATGTATCTTTTTGTATATCAGTATCTTCAGACTTATTATTAATTAAGTTAAAAAGGCTATGGGTTGAAAAATTTTCAAACCATAGCCCAGTAGTCTGATAAATAGCTAAAAATATCAAAAAAGTTATAATAAAATTTTTAAATTTACTTAAATACATATTATCCCCTTTAAGTTATAAAGCTATTTTCTAGTTCTAGGTAAGATAATAGCTCGTTCTAATTCTTTTTTTATTTCGCTTTTTTTACGTGTAATAGATGTTGACACACTAGATTTTTTGTTTTCATTTTTAACATCTATGTCTATAATATTTTCACCAATAGCAAGGTTTATAGTTTGGCTAAAATACCCAGACGCACCAACAATTATCGTATATTTATCAACTTCTTTTAATTCCTCTTTTTTTTCTAACAATTTTTCATAAACAGAAATGGTAATAACATTACCTTCTTGTGCTTTTCCTGTAATTGTTCTAGTTTTATCAAAGGTAGGTTTAGCTTCTTTAGAAAAATCTAACCCACCTGTTATAGAAAATCCACTATTTACCTCATAATTAGAAGCAGAGGCTGCAAAAGCTGAAAAGCTATTAAAAAGAACTAAAAGAAAGATTGTAGCCAATGTTAGCATTAACTTTTTCATAACAGTCCTCCTTCCCTATTTATACTACTTTACAATAACATTATATAATAATATTATTACAGTTATATTACAATACTCTTACTTTTAATTTACATTGTAGTTTATAATATATAGTATTACCCTATTTTGAGAAGATTTTTGTTATAAATTTAGCTAAAAGTTTTGATTTTCATAGTTTAGGCTTAAAGTACTATCTGTATTCCTATATTTTTTAAATATTACCTGCATAGTTGTTCCTTCACCTACCTTGCTAAAGGCTTTTATATCCCCGCTATGCTCTAGCATTATTTCTTTAGCAATAGATAGCCCAAGTCCATTTCCACCCATTGCTCTGCTTCTTGCTTTATCAACACGATAAAACCTTTCAAATATTCTTCCTATATCTTCTTTAGGTATGCCTATACCGTTATCTTTTATATTAACAATAAAATTATCTATATTTTCTTCTATAAAAATTTCTATATTTTTATTTTCATAACTATATTTTATAGCATTAGATAATATATTATTTAAAACTTGATTTATCCTATCTGTATCAACCATTACTATCATATTTTTATTATTAGGCTCTTTTAATATTATTTGTTGATTTTTTTTACTAGCTATAATAATATTTTGTTTAACACAACCTAATACTATATCGTATAAATTTGATATTTTAAAGTTAAAACTAATCTTGCCACCATCTAAGCGAGAAAGCTCTAAAAGGTCATCTGTTAAAAACTTCATTCTATCTGATGCTTCATTTATAGTATTTAAAAAATCTATTGCTAGCTCTTTTTCTTCTATAGCACCTTCTAAAAGTGTTTCTGTATAACTTTTTATAGTTGTTATAGGTGTTCTTATTTCGTGAGAAACATTAGCAACAAACTCTTTTCTCATATCATCTAGCTTTTTTTGTCTAGTTATATCTTTTAAAACTATCATTATACCCTCTATAAAGTTGTTTTTACCAGTATAAGGTATAAGTACAACTTCTATATATTTTCCACCTTCATATATAGATATTTCTGTATTTTTATTAAGCTTTATTTGATTTTTAGGTAAATTTATTTTATATAAAAAATAATCTAAATTTATTTTATATTGCTCTTCTTCTTCTAATCCCATAAGCTCATAAAACTCTTTATTAGCGTGTATAAGGCTACCTATTTCATCAAAAGCTACAACCCCATCTGTCATATTATGCAAAACTATTTCTAGCTTGTTGTTTTCGTTTTCCATTTCAGATACAGTTTTTCTAAGCTCTCTAGCCATATGGTTAAAGCTCCTCGTAAGTTGCCCTATTTCATCTTCTCCTCTAACTATTATATGCTGTTCTAAATGTCCTTTAGCTAAAAGATTTGCCTTTTTAGTAAGTAGTGATATAGGTGCTGTTATTGTATTAGAAAACATACTTCCAAGGGTTACTGCCAATATTAAAGCTATAACAACTGCTATACCTATAGTATTAGTTGTTTGCTTTAGTGTATCATTTATATTAGATGCATCTATTTGTACGTATATAACATATTTTACATTTTTATTATCATCTAACACAGGGTATCCATAGCTTAGCCATTCTTTAACAACAGAATTTTCATCTAAACCTTTTTTAGACTTATTAAAATTTTCCTTACCAGATAAGGCTGATATAATTACAGAATTTTTATACTGATAAGGCCCTTGTGTTTCAGAAAAATTGGTACCTGCAATAGTTTTCCCATCTTTATCTATTATAGCTCCTTGTATATTTTGTGTAAAAACTCTTTTCATAAAAAGGTCTGTAAACCCGCTTTGAAAGTCATCTTCATCTTCATACTGGTCTATAATTTGCTCATTTATTGCTTTAGAAAAACTTTTAAGCTGTTCCTCTACTTTAGCTATTTCTTGCTTTTGTATAGTAAATATAATAAAAGTACCACTCACTATCATAACAATAAAAACTAATATAAAATATATAAAAATCAATTTAAAACGTACACTTTTCATTTATCTTGTTCCTATCTACGACATAAAATAATATCCAATACCTCTTTTAGTTATTATATATTTTGGCTTGCTAGCATCATCTTCTATCTTTTCCCTAAGCCTTCTTATTGTAACATCTACTGCTCTAACATCTCCATAATATTCATATCCCCATACTTGTGATAATAATGCCTCTCTTGTAAATATTTGATTTTTTTTAAGCACCAAAAATTTTAAAAGCTCAAACTCTCTTATAGTAAGGTTTATAGGCGTATCTCTTTTACAAACTTCATACCTGTCAAAATTTATTTTTATTTCTCCAAATACACCAATATTACCATTGTCTTCTTGCTGTTCTTCTTGTTTTGTAGATATTTTTCTTCTAAGATTTGCTTTTACACGAGCCATAAGCTCACGGTTGCTAAAAGGCTTTGTTACATAATCATCTGCACCTATTTCTAGCCCCAACACTTTGTCTACCTCGTCTGCACGTGCTGTAAGCATAATAATAGGTATATCACTTCTATCTCTTATCCTTCTACAAACTCCATATCCATCTATCTTAGGCATCATTATATCTAAAAGTATTAAGTCTGGATTTTCTTCTTCAAAAACTTTTATAGCCATTTCTCCATCTTCGGCACAAACAACATTATATCCCTCTTTTTTTAAGTTAAAAGCAATAATATTCATTATACTTTGCTCATCATCAACTACTAAAATTTTATTAGACACAAATACCCCTCCTAGCATTTTGTAATATTTTAAGTATTTTATTATTAAACGTTATTTTTATCCATTTTGTTCCATTATTTTAATAATAATATTTTTTTATTTTCTTCATCTATATTCATTTTCATATTATTTTCTTTTAAAATATTCTCTATTTTATAATAATCTTTACCGTTTATATTTATACTATCTTTTAAATATAAATCATTTAATTGTATTTTATTTAAATCAAAATAACTTTTATCTACAAAAAACTTATTATCTATTTTATAAGCTAGAATATTTAATTTATATTCTTGTATTATTTCTCTTTTATTATCTGCAAAAATAACTGTATCCAAAAAATTTTCATTATTTAAGGCTTTTGTATAAGCCTCTAATATCTTTTTATTATCTGTTACTAAATAATTTTGTTTATTAATTTTATCTGTTTTAAATGTATCATAATTTATATAGTTAACCATTTTTATTCTTTTATACTTACTAGGTATACGATTAAAATATCTATTAATCTCCTTTATTTTTTCATCTATATTATAATTATAAGATGTACTACCAAAATGTGATATAGCCACATTTAAAAAAATAGGCTTTTTAGTAGAATAGGTTTTATAAAAAAAGTCTAACTCTTTAAACATTATATCTAGCTTATTATTTTCATTTATATCCTCATATATATCAAGCCCCACCCAATCTACATAGCTATCTCCAGGGTAAAAATCTTTTAATTGATAAGAAAAATCTTTATCAATACTCCAAGCAATAGCAACATTAGGTGCATACATTTCAAAATATGTTTTTGCATCTTGTAAAAATTTTATATATTCTTGTCTTTTATCTGCAAAATAGTTGTTAGCTGGGTATATACTAATAAACATAGGTATTTGCAAACTACCAAAATCCTTTGCAACATTTTTTATAAGCATTTTATTAAATATATTTTTTTCATCTTTAGGTGGTAGTATAGTTATAAAAGGTGTTTTAAGGTTAGAATAGCAGTTTAATACCCAAGATAAAGGGTAGCTATCATCTAACCTTTGGCTATACATATATAGGCTAGGGTTTGTTTTAGTAAAATCTTTATATTCTTCTATAAAATCTCCATCTGTTTGCTCTGTAAAAACACCTAAATAACATTTTTCTTCTGGCTCATATTTTTTTAATATATATTTATCATTTTTATATATGTTGTATAATTCTATATTTTTATAGCTATTTTGACTATTTACAGCCACTATACTTTCCTCTGATATATTTTGGCTACACCCTACTAATATAAAGCTTAATACAATTATACATATCTTTTTCACAAACACACCTTCTTTTAAATATTTTCTTTTAAGTATGTGTTTAATGCTTCTAAATAATGTACATAAAATTTACCATTTTGTTTTATAATGTACTTTTTATCAAAATCTTTATATGGTATAGATTTTCTACCACCATTTTTTGCATCTTCCCAAAATTTTAATATTTTTTTAAAAGGTAAATAATAATACTCATCATACATTTTAAAATATACTAACATAAAGGCAATTCCCTCTTGCCTTTCAAAATCTTGCATAAAATCTACTTGATGTTGATGTATATTTTGTAAAGGCAAAAACCCTTTGCTTGTTTCTTTTGCATCAAAACATACTGGTATTCCTTGTACAACTCCCATATAATCAACTGTACTTTTTTCATTAAAATAAGCAAGTGTTATAGTTTTATTTTCATTATTTATTTTAACAGGAGTTATAGGAGTTGGTATCTTTTGGATTATTGCCAATTTTTTTTCCCTATATACGTCATTTGTAATATTTATAAATTCTTCTAATGTGCTACCTCTAAGCCCACGACTATTAAAATATGACATTTTTTTCACCTTTTACTGTTTAATTTTTCTATTGCCCATAAAGCATAGTTTTTTATGTCTTGTCTACTATCATTTTTTAATTTTTCTAGTATATTAATAGCATCTTTGCTATATTTATAATTAGCTAAAGATATTATAGCATTACGTTGTAATATTTTTTTGCCACGCCAACCACAAGCAGATTTTTTATAGGTATTTGCAAAATCTTTATTAGTCATATTTAAAATATGCTCTATATCAGGATAAAAAATATCTATATCAAAAATTTCTTCTTTGTAGGTATCTTTATTATATGGGCATACTCTTTGACAAATATCACAACCATATATTTGCCTATTAATAAGAGCTTTTTCTTTTTCTGTTTCTAGCTCCTTTTTTTGAGTAAGATAAGATATACACATTTTATAATCAAATCCATCTTCTAATATAGAACCACTAGGGCAAGCTATTATACATTTATTACAATCTTTACACAAATCTTCGTTATAAGTGCTAATGGTAGGTGTAAGCTCTATGTTAGTTACAATATATCCTATAAAAAATATAGACCCAAGTTTTTTATTAATAATGTTACCACTTTTGCCTATTTGCCCAAGTCCACATCTTTTAGCCACTTCTCTATCTACAAGAGGTCCTGTATCTACAAATACATCTCCCTCTATGTTAAGGCTATTTTTTATATGTTCAAGCTTGTCCTTTATTATTATGTGATAATCTATACCCATAGCACCTATAGATATTTTACCTCTTATTTTGTTATCTATATCCCCTATAAAAACTTTGTTATAGCTAAGCCCTAAAGCTATAATGCTTTTTGCATCTTCTCTTATAAGTTTAGGATTTATACGTTTTTCTATGTCTTTTTCTACAAAAGGTGTTTCTACCTTTTCCAGTATAGGTTTTATATCATAAAAAGGTTTTGCATTTCCTATGCCTATTATTGTATTTTCTTCTTCAAAAGAATATATTTTCTGTTCTATCGTCATTTCTTATTCCTTTAATTTATCTTTTAGTATAGTCCATATTTCTTCTTTTTCTAGTCCTCTTTTCCAAGCACCTGCACCTGCTATATCATATTCTAACACAAGGTCTAAGCGTTTATCTATGCTTGTTTCATCTTCTAGCCAAACTTTATATGTTTTATTACCTTCTTTAGCTTCTCCATAATTTTGTTTTGTTTCTTCATCAAAGATAAATGTTCCACCTTTTTCTTGTATAAAATCATAAGCACCTTGCATACTATAAGCTTTAGAGCTAAGCTTTATATTTCCATCTTCTAAAGTTTCTGTCCACACTCTACAATAAAATGGTATTCCTAGTATAAGTTTATTTTTAGGCACACCCTCTGCTAAAGTATCTTTTATAGCTGTTTCTGACCAAGACATAGATGCAACAGAGCCTGCCTTTTCAGAGCCTGCATAATGCTCATCATATCCCATTACTATAACATAATCTGCTATTTTTCCTACATCATTTCTGTTATAATGTGCTGTCCAAGGCTTAGGTACAAATAAATCTACCGTTAAAACTACACCTTGTTTTCTTAATGCTGGTGCAAGCTCTCTTAAAAACTGTATAAAGCTATCTCCATCTTCTTTAGGTACACTTTCAAAGTCTATATTTATTCCGTCTAAATTATATATAGAAACATAAGCTAATAATTGCTTTATAACATATTCTCTAGTTTCTGTTGAAGTTAAAATGCTATGAGATATTTTTTTATCAAAATTATCTGTTAGTAACCCCCACACTCTATAACCGTTTTCGTGTGCCCAATCTACATAACCCCTGTCTGCTATATTAACTATTTCACCTGTTTCATCTTTAAATGAAAACCACGTAGGGACTAATACATCTACACCATCGTGGTATTTTCTTCTATTTTTTGTGTTATTAGCCTCTACCTTGCTAATTTGGTCAAAAACAAGATTTATTTTACCGTCATAAATATTCCAATTAGGATTATTTTTATAATCATTTATATAATTATTTTTTATATCTTTATCTTTTATGTTAGTAATTAATTTGGTAGGTACAAAACCTATATATCCTCCTACATCTACTTTTGTATAACCATTTTCTTCATTTTCATAAAAATATACTTGGCTTCCCTTTTTTATTTTTTTTATGTATGGAGATTTAATATTTGGATTTTTTCTAAGCTTAACATTTTTAGATATAGTACCTGTTTTATAGTTTTCTTTATTTATACTTAATATTTTATTATTATAATAAACTTCTAGTTGGTAAATACTTTCTAAATATAACATTGACATATAAGCTACACCATCTATATTATATAAATATGCGTTTAACTTTAGAGGTTCTTCATTTACAAAATCTTCTAACTCTTCTGTTTTCATTCTTATAACATTTTTTTCATTTGTTATAGTAACAAAATTTTCTTTTTTATCCCAATAAATATATTTATCTATATATTCTTTTATAAAATCTACTGGTAAAAATACTTCATTGTTATATTCTATAGGAGGAGTTTTCATAGGTATATAATCAAACTGTACATTTACAACTATCTCATTAGGAGAAAGCTCTATACTTTCTCTATAATCAACTTTTTTAAAGCTAGGTAAATATACTTTAGCTAAAATCAAAATAGATAAAATTAATATAATTAAACAAAATATTTTTAATACTCTTTTTACAAATTTATTTTGCCTTATATAATTCATATATTTTCTTCCTTTCTACTTTAAATCCTTATAAATTATACGACAAAATTATTTAAAAGTATAAATTATTAGCTTAAAAGATATTTTTCTTGCTTAATGGTATTTAAAGTTTTTCCATCTGTAAAGTTTTCTTCTCTTCCTTTTAGTTCTTCTATAAGATATTTTTTAAGCTGTTCTATTCTTTCTTTACAATTTTCATCATTTATAAGATTTCTTTCTTCCATAGGGTCATTTTCTATATAAAAATATTGTTCTTCCCCTGTTTTATAATACCATATATATTTATCTTTTTTAGTAACTATAAAATGATTAGACTTATCAGCATAAGAATGCTCTCCGTGTAAATATTCTCTAACATCTTTTGTAGGGTCTTCCACTAAAGGTAACAAACTTTTACCATCTATATTTTGTGGTATATCGCCATCTACATAATCTATTAATGTTGGTAAAATATCTCTAAGCTCTACTAAGCTATTACACACACTATTTTTCACACATTTTAATACATTATATCCACCAGATATAACAAATGGTATGTGTGCAGAGCCTTCATAAGGTAAAGATTTTCTAAAAAGATTATGGTCCATTAAAAGCTCTCCGTGGTCTGATGTAAAAATAATAAGTGTATCATCATATAACTGACGTTCTTTAAGCTCTTGTAAAAGTCTACCTATTTGGTGGTCTAAATGTGTTATACACGCATAATACCCTATTTTTGCTTGTCTTATAAGCTCCTCATCATTAGGCGATATTTGGGATATAACATCTAAAGGTATATTTTTTATAATATCTTGGTCTACCCAATCTCCAATAGGTCTTTTTGGTAATTCTTTATCTTTATATAAATCAAAATAATAAGATGGTGCATCAAATGGTGGGTGCGGTCTAACATAAGATGCCATTAAGAAAAACGGCTTATCTCTATCACGTCTTCTTAAAAAATCTATACTTCTTGTAGACACCCAATTTGTAGGGTGATATTTTTCGTCATATATCCAAGGTCTAGCCACCCAGGAATTGCAGTCTATACCTGTATCTGTTGTATCTGCTTCTATACCAAGTTCATTTTTTAACCAATAATAATAATCATCTGCTAACTTTTGATTTTCATATGATGGTGTTGTTTCTTTTCTATAATAATGTAAATAACCATCGTGTAGCTCAACATTATGAAAACCTAGGCTATTTCTAAGCGGAGAAACGTGCATTTTACCTACGCATTGTGTATAATATCCTTGTTTAGCTAGTTCTTCTGGAAGTGTATTTTTGTATTCCCAAGCCACACCATCCATATACCCTATTCTCTTATGATTTTTAGGCGACAAGCCTGTAAATATAGTAGCTCTAGCTGGTATACAGCTAGGACAAGCAGAATATGCTTTATTAAATATAACACCTTCTCCTGCTAAAGTATCTATATGTGGAGTTTTTACCACTTTATCTCCCATAAATCCTAATGTGTCAAATCTCAATTGGTCTATTATTATTAACAATATATTAGGTTTTTTCATAATATCCCCTCCATTTTGATTTATACTAATAAAATTATTATTATTTTTCTAGTATATTACTATTTATACAATAAATCAATATATTTGTAATATAAAATAAGCCATATATAATAAAATTATTAATATAGCTTATAGGAGGTATGTTATGAAAATTTTTATAGACCCAGGACACGGGGGTAAAAACCCTGGAGCAATAGGACCTAATGGCCTACACGAAGCAGATGTAAATTTGGATATTGGTTTAAAGCTTGGTAGGATACTATCAAATTGGGGATATGAGGTAGATTATTCTAGAACAACAAACACAACCGTAACTCTATCTGAAAGAGCAAGATTAGCAAACCAATGGGGAGCAGATTATTTTGTAAGTATACATTGTAATTCTAATGTAAACCCAGAGGCAAATGGCACATCTACCTATTTTTATAGAAAAGGTATAATAGCCGAAAGCTTTGCATTAACAGTAAATAATAGCTTAATTAGACAAATAGAAAGAAAAGATTTAGGTATATTTTCTGCAAACTTTGCTGTGCTTCGCCTTACAAGAATGCCTGCAATATTAGTGGAAACTGCCTTTATTTCAAATCCTTATGAAGCTAACTTGCTAGCTACAAATACATTTAGACAAAATTGTGCTGTTGGTATAGCTAATGGTATAGCAGAGTTTACAACATAATAGCTAAATAAATAAAAAATAAAAACTAACCTAAAATATAAAGGTTAGTTTTTATTTATATCAATTAAGGTATGACTTATTTTTTTCAAATAAAAAGATAAGCAAGGTTAAAGTTTTATTTTTTATTTGAAAAAATTTAGGAATACCTGTTTTTAGATACAAAGTATCTAAAAAATTAATTTTTATTACATTATTAATTTTAAAATAAATAATATAGACAATATATACATTACTTTGCTAACTTCTTTACCTTTACCAGTTAAAAGCTTAAGAAATACATAACTTAAAAATCCAAATATTAACCCGTCTGCTATACTATAAGTAAAAGGCATCATTATTATAGTTATAAAAGCTGGCAACCCTTCTGTATAATCATTAAATTCTATATTAACAACATTTTCTATCATAAATAACCCTACAATAATAAGTGTAGGAGCAGTTGCAAATCCTGGTATAGCAATAAATATAGGGGAAAATACTAATGCTACTAAAAACAATAACCCTGTAACAGTTGATGTTAAGCCAGTTCTTCCTCCCTCTGCAACACCTGATGCACTTTCTACAAATGTAGTAGTAGTAGATGTACCAAGCATAGCACCTGCTGTTGTAGCAACTGCATCTGCTAAAAGAGCTTGTTTTAATTTTGGCAATCTACCGTTTTCATCTAAAAACTTAGCTTTTTCAGAAACACCTATAAGTGTACCTATTGTGTCAAACATATCTACAAATAAAAATGCAAATACAATAACAACAATATCTGTTATTTTTACTATATCAAAATCTATCCCTTTAATAGCTGAAAAAATATTAATATCTTTTATAGAAGGTGGTGCTGATATAAACCCTTGTGGTATTAGGCTAAATTGTCCTTGCTCTATATCTACCTGATATATCCCTGTAATTTGACAAACTATACCAAGCCCCCAAGTTATTAATATTCCCCAAAATAATGACCCTTTAACTTTTTTAATGGTTAAAACAGCTGTAATAATAACACCTAACATAGCTAAAACTGGTGCTACCGACTTTATATTACCTAATGCAACTGCTGTTGCCGGGTCTTTTATAACAATACCTGCATTTTGTAGCCCTATAAATGTTATAAACACCCCAAGACCTACACTAACTGCATTTTTAAGATTTTTAGGCACAGAATTAAAAATGGCTTCTCTAATATTAAAAAATGAAAATGCTAAAAATACTATACCCTCAATAAAAACTGCCAAAAGAGCTAATTGCCAACCATATTCATTAGCAACAGTATAAGCAAAATAAGCATTAAGTCCCATACCTGGTGCTAGTCCAAAAGGATAGTTAGCTAATAAAGCCATCATTATACACCCTAAAAATGCTGCTAATGCCGTTGCTGTAAACACAGCACCTTTATCCATACCTGTTGCACTTAAAATATTAGGATTTACAACTAAAATATACGCCATTGTCATAAAAATTGTAATACCCGCCAAAACTTCCGTAGAAACATTTGTTCCGTTTTCTTTAAGCTTGAATAAATTCATTTTTATATTCTCTCCTGTTATTATTTGTAATTTATACATTTATAAATATATATCAAGCTTTATAATGTTGTCAAGCTTTAAACATAATTTTATATAAATTTTATATAAACACTTTTTCATATGCAACCCTGTCAGAAAGATATTCTGTTTTTATTATTCCACAGTAAATAAAATTATTTTTTTCTATAAGTTTAATCATAGGTACATTTAATTTATGTGTATCTATTCTAAGGCTTTTAATATTGTTATCTACACAACATTTTTCGCTATACTTTATAATTTCATATGCTATGCCTTTTCTTTTATATTTATTGCTTATAGCAAGTCTATGTATAGTAGCATATATATCATTTGTTATCCAGTTACCTTCATATATATTTTTATAGCATTGGTCTTCTCCTATAATAAATACAAATGTAGCTATTATTTCTTTATTGTGTTCTACCACAAAGCTTACATTTTTATCTATGTCATTTTTTATTGTATCACTATTTGGATATTCTTCACTCCATTGAAATATCTTTTCATCTGCAAAGTATTTTTTTGCCTCATTTATTATTAACATTATTTTTTCTATATCTTCATATTTAGCCTGTCTAATCTTCATATTATCTCCTTATATTGTACATTTCATTAATTAAACATAAATAAGCTACCATATTGGTAGCCTACTTAATTGTATATTATATGTAAAAATTAATTTGTTAAAAAATCTGATAATTCTTTAACTGCTTCTTCTTCATCGTGTCCTTCTGCTAAAATAGTAACATCTTTTCCATCTAAACCACCAAGGGCAATAAGACCCATTATACTTTTTGCATTTACCTTCTTGTCATCTAACATAATTTTTATATTGCTTGTAAACTTACTAGCGGTTTGTACAATTAAAGCAACCTCTCTTGCTTCTATAGATGCTGTTATTTTTAAATTTTGTTCTTTCATCTTATTTTCCCCCTTAGGTTTTCTGCAATACTATTTATTTTTTTAAGCCTATGGTTTACACCAGACTTAGTTATTGTAGGATTTGTCATTTGGCTAAGCTCCTGAAGGCTTATATCTGGATTATTTAGCCTTAAAATAGCAATTTCTTTAAGTTGTTTTGGCAAATAATCTAACCCTACTGTGTTTTTAATAAATTCTATATTATCTTTTTGTTTAACACTAGCTGACACAATTTTATTAAGATTAGCCGTTTCGCAGTTTACAATCCTGTTAATATTATTTCTAACATCTTTAAATATTCTTATATTTTCAAGCTCTAACAAAGCTTTGTGAGCCTCTATAATATTTAACAGTTCAACTATTTGTTCGGCCTCCTTTATATAAACAATAAAATGCTCTTTTTTTTCTATTGCCTTAGCATCTATATCAAAAAAGTTAATTAACCTTTTAAGGTTTTGTGCTTGGCTATAGGTATTACACATAAATTCTAAATGGTAGTTTTTTTCTGGTGAGCAAATATAACCAGTACTTAAAAATGCTCCTCTAATGTATGCTCTTTTACAACACACACTATTTACAACTAAAGAGCTGTATAAGTCTTCTTCGTATGCATTTTTATTTATTATATTAAATATTTTATTTACTAATACCTCATCACATATAAAAATTTTATAAGATTTTCCGTTATCTGTATCAATGTTAATTTGTGTATCAAATATAAATTTTATAAGGTTTTTAAACTTATCTAATATAAATTTATTTTCTGATGATATACTAATAAACAAGGGATTATATCCTATATCTGCACAATAGTCAGTAATGGCAGATAGCTCTGCTATGGCACAATGCCTATTATTAATTATTGTATAAACTTCCTTTTTTACATTTAAAGAAAATGACATTTTAATCACCTTATTGTACTATACTACTTCTTACTATCTTTGTCAATATCTCTATGAGTAATAATACTACTATATTGTAATTTATTAAGTCCGTTATAAAGTTCATTAGCTAGTGTAACAGAACGATGCTTACCACCTGTACACCCAATAGCTATAACTAGCTGATTTTTACCTTCTTTTATATAGTTAGGTATTAAAAAATTTATCATATCTAAAAGCTTATTTAAAAATAATTTGCTTTCTTCATATTTCATAACATAATCGTGTACCAAAATGTCATTTCCTGTTAAAGGCTTAAGCTCATCTATATAAAAAGGATTAGGTAAAAACCTAACATCAAATACCAAGTCTGCATCGCTTGGTATACCATATTTAAACCCAAAAGATAAAACATTTATCATAAGGCTATCAAATTCCTTATTTTCTAAAAATATATCATTTATTTTTTGTTTTAACTGTCTTGATAAAATATGGCTTGTGTCTATTATATAGTCTGATTTTTTTCTTATGTTGCTTAAAAGTTCTCTTTCTCTAATAATGCCTGTTATAAGCCTTTCACCCTTTGCAAGAGGGTGTCTTCTTCTTGTTTCTTTATATCTTTTTAATAATACCTTATCAGAGCAATCTAAAAATAATATTTCAAATGAATTATTTTCATTTTTTATTTCAGATAAATAAGTAAAAAAGTCGTCAAATAATTTTCCACCTCTTATATCTATACCAATAGCAACTTTTTCTATTTCTGTACCTGGTTTATCACATAGCTCTGTAAACTTTGGTATTAAAGAGGGTGGTAAATTGTCTACACAAAAATATCCTATATCTTCAAAAAATTTTAAAACACTACTCTTACCTGCCCCAGACATACCTGTTAATATAACATATTTCATATTTTTCACCTATTTTTCACCTATAACACGTACTTCTTTTTCAAGATTTATATCAAATTTTTCTTTAACTTTAGTACAAGCAAAATCTGCCAATTTTAAAACATCTTCACAAGTAGCATTTCCGTTATTTATTATAAATCCACAATGTTTTTTTGATATACAAGCACCACCAATAGTTTTACCTGCAAGCCCTGCTTCCATTATTAGCTTACCTGCAAAATTGTTTAAAGGTCTTTTAAATGTACTACCTGCACTAGGATATTCTACTGGTTGCTTTTCATTTCTAGTTTTGTTATTTTGTTTCATCTTTTCTAAAATGTCTTCTTGTTTTCCATTTTCAAGCTCTATATAAACCTCTAATACTGTTAAGTTTTCTTTTAATATTTTGCTATTTCTATATTCAAATTCACACTCATTATTGCTTAAAACAACTATTTCATTATCTTTTAAAATAGTTACTTGTTTTATAACATCTTTAAGCTCACCACCATAAGCACCTGCGTTCATACAAACACCACCACCAATAGTACCTGGTATACCAGATGCAAATTCTAGCCCTTTTAAAGAATTATTGTATGCTTTTTTTGCTATGGCACTTAATGTTGCACCTGCTTGTGCCTTTATTATATTTTTATCTATTTCAATTTTGTTAAAATTTTTTAAAAGCTTTATAATAGCCCCTCTAAAACCCTTGTCAGAAACTAAAAGGTTGCTTCCATTACCAATTATATAGTAATCTATATTGTTTTCTTTACAAATTTTTATACACCCTAGTATTTGTTCTATTGTCTTTGGTAATAATAAAAAGTCTGCATTACCACCTATCTTAAAAGTAGTATGTTTTTTCATAGGTTCATCTTTAAAAATTTGTTCTCTATCTAAAATTTTTTCAAACATATTCAATATAAAGCTCCTCCAAGTCTAACAATATAATTTTAATATAAATTTATTTATTATAACAAGGTTTTATGCTTTACTAATCATAGCTGCTCCTATAATGCCTGCATCATTACCTAAAGTAGCTGGCACTATTTTTGTTTCAAACCCGTTACCATAAATCATTTTTTGGGCAATTTCCTCTATTGGTTTTGTAAGTAATTCACCTCTTGCAGATGCTCCACCACCAATAGATATTACCCCTGGTCTAAATATATTTACAATATTCACTATTCCTATAGCTAAATATGTATTAAATCTTTCTACAACTTTAGTAGCTACATCATCTTTTAAGTCATAGGCATCAAAAATATTTTTTGCATTAATTTCTTCAAAGCTATCTGCAAGTTCTAAAATTTTACTATTTTTTTCATTTTCTAAAATCTGTTTTGCATATTTTATCATAGCATTTGCAGAGCAAAATGTTTCTAAACAACCTTTTTGTCCACAACCACAATATGTTCCACCTGTATAGTCTACAATAATATGCCCTAACTCTCCTTCTCCTAAGTAGCTTCCTTTAGACATTTTACCATTTAATATAACTCCACCACCAACACCTGTTCCGATAGTAAACATTACTCCACTATCATATCCTTTCATACTTCCACATACAAACTCTGCTATTGTAGCACAGTTTGCATCATTTTCTAAATATACAGGTAAATCTAAATGTTTTTTCATTTCTTGTCCAATATTAGTGTTGTTAAAATTAATATTACTAGATGCAACTATAACTTTATTTTTACTATCTATAAGTCCTGGAGCACCTATGCCTATAGAATGTACATCTTTTATATCAATACCCTCTTCATTTATAAGCTCTAATGCAAGCATTGCCATAGATTTTACTATTTGGCTATCTTCTCTCTCTGGTAAAGTTGGTACAGATTTACTTTTTATTATTTTACCATCTTCTGTAACAATACCACCTTTTATAGTTGTTCCACCTAAATCAATCCCTATGTAGTACATATTTTTTACCTCCTAAAAGATGTATAATTAAATAATTAATTTTCCATATTTTTTATTATTCTTTCATTTAGTGCTTGAGCTGCGTTGTATCCCATTTTCTTTTGTCTTCTATTAACAGCTGCCGACTCACATATCATAGCAAGGTTACGTCCTGGCCTTATAGGTAAAGTTTGACATACAACTTCATTTCCTAGTATATCCATATATTCTTCATTAAGCCCTAGCCTATCATATTGTTTTCCTTTTTCCCAAGGCTCTAATTTTATTATAAGGTCTATTCCTTGTGTATCTTTTACAGATTGTACTCCAAACATCTGTTTTACATTTATTATTCCAATACCCCTAAGCTCTATAAAATACCTTATAATTTCAGGGCAACTTCCTACCAAAGTATTGTGAGAAACTTTTTTAATCTCTACAGCATCATCTGCCACAAGCCTATGACCTCTTTTTATTAATTCTAGTGCTGTTTCACTTTTACCAACACCACTTTCACCTATTATAAGTACACCCTCTCCATATATATCCACTAAAACACCGTGCATAGTAACTCTAGGTGCAAGCTGTACTCTCAGCCACCTTATAACTTCACTTTCAAATTCTGATGTAGAATCTTTTGTTTGAAATACAGGTATACTATGTTTTATAGCAGCATCTAATAATTCTTGCGGTGGTTGCAACTCTCTACAAAGAACTATACAAGGAACTTTATAAGAACATATTTTTTCAAATATCTCTTGTTTTTCCTTATTTGGTAATGTAGCTATATAAGAATGTTCTACAAGTCCTATTATTTGTATTCTTTCTGATGAAAAATATTCAAAAAACCCTGCTAATTGTAACGCTGGTCTATTTACTTCTGGATGGCATAAAATCTTTCCAGAGAAATCTACATTAGGAGTAAGATTTTTTAACTCATATTCTTTAACTAACTGTTCTATTTTTACAGAATACATATTTTTTCTCCTTAAAATCAACTTTGTTTAATAGTTTTTTTAATAAAAAATCCTCCATATTCAAGCTCTATTTTTCTAGTCCCCTCTTTGTCTGTAATAAATATCTCACATTCCTCTACAAGAGATATTCTAAGTTTTTTAGTTAAATTGTTCTCAAGTTGCTTTAATATTACTAAAACATCTCCATCTTTTAGTATCTCTTCAGATGATATATTTATTACAAAATCATCTTTTACAACATTAATTTTTATGTGTACATTTTTAAATTCTTGCACTTCTTCATCAAAATATACATAATCTGTTACAAAATTGTCCATATCCATCACCTCAAAAATAATTTATATTAATAATAATATAACAAATTTATTTTTTTTTCAATATTAATATTAGTGCATAGTATATTTTATGTAAAAATATACTATGCACTAATATACTTTTGTTTAACTTTATACTATATATCTAAAAACTTTATTTTTTAACTGATGATAATGTTTTTAATATTTTCTTTACCTGCAATTTACCTTATGTGTAATAGTATATAAAATTTATTATTATATAATAATATTATTGTAGATTTATTTTTTAAATTAATGTAATTTAAAGTTGACTTTTTACCATTAAGGTTATAA
>NZ_CAUWHO010000029.1:0-26795 GCF_963558545.1 uncultured Tyzzerella sp.
GTATAATTTATTATTTTTTTTGAAAAAATATATATTATTGTTATATAAAAAAGCATATTTTCAATTAAATTTATACAAAATTTTAAGGAGAGTTAAAATTGAATAATATTTTAATTAATAAAAAAAACATAAGTAATTATATAGATGCTACCTCTAAATTTGCTTTGTTAGAATTTAAAGATAGTTTGTTTACTATATTGTATAAATATAAAAATGATTGTAGAACATTTGTATTTTTATGTATAGGTTCTGATAGAGCAACAGGAGATAGTTTAGGGCCTTTAGTAGGGTATAAGCTATCTAAATTGCCACTTAATAATAATATATTTGTATATGGAACGTTAGAAAAAACCGTTAATGCCAAAAATTTAAAGGAAACTATAGAACAAATATATATATCCCATAAAAATCCACTTGTAATAGCAGTAGATGCTTCTTTGGGTTCAAGAGAATATATAAATTATATAAATGTGGGGGAAGGGAGCATAAAGCCAGGAGCAGGGGCTAAAAAGAACTTACCCTATATTGGAGATATTTTTATAACAGGAATTGTAAACCATACAGGTATACTAGAGATATCAGTTTTACAAAATACAAAATTATCTATTGTTATGAATATGGCAGATATTATTACATCAGGAATATGGCATTGTATTAGTAGTATATAATAATTTATATTTATATACTAATAACTACATTTAGGGAAAATACCATTTTTATTTAATGTAATACCATATATTATACAATGGTAATTTTATTTTGTGTATTATATTTTTATTAAGCTCCATTAACACTACTATGAAATGTTATTTTGTAGTGTTTAGTTTATACTTGATAATAAAGATAAATTAATTTCTATTATGTGTTTTTTAGACATATAAAATAGTAGAAAGGATAGGGGAATATTAATTAAGAATAATAAAATGGTAAAATTTTGTAAAAACCTAAAATGCTTTTTGGGAGGTTGTTACAAGGGAAAACCATATTTATGTTTTCTTTAATTAATAAAATCCTACTATATAAAATTATTTTTATTTATAATTTAAATATAAATGAAAAACCTATGGAATAATTTTATAATTGTCTATATTCCATAGGTGTAATTTATATATTAATTATTTATTATTTATTGAAATATCTTTTTAATAAACCTTCAAAAGCTTTACCGTGTCTAGCTTCATCTTTAGCCATTTCGTGAACAGTGTCGTGGATAGCATCAAGGTTATATTCTTTAGCTTTTTTAGCAAGCTCAAATTTACCAGCAGTAGCACCATTTTCTGCAGCAACACGAAGCTCTAAGTTTGTTTTAGTAGAATCTGTTACAACTTCACCAATTAATTCTGCAAATTTAGAAGCGTGTTCTGCTTCTTCAAAAGCAGCTTGTTGATAGTACATACCGATTTCTGGGTAACCTTCTCTATGAGCAACTCTTGACATAGCAAGGTACATACCAACTTCACAGCATTCGCCTTCAAAGTTCATTTTAAGACCTTCCATAATTTCTTCTGGACAGCCTTGAGCAACACCTACAACGTGCTCGCAAGCCCAAGATAACTCGCCTTCAGCTTGTTCTTTAAATTTAGAAGCAGGAGCTTTACAAGTAGGGCAAGACTCTGGAGCTTCGTTACCTTCGTGAACATAACCACAAATAGTACAAACAAATTTTTTCATAATAAAATCCTCCTTATAATAATAATTAAAATAAATAATAAGCTATAAACAAATGTTATTAAGTAATAACTATTATTAATTATAACAGAATATTTTAAAAAGTCAATACATTTTTAAATAATTTTGCAAAAATTTTACCAAAATATTAGTGTTAAGTTATTCTCCAGATACATTAAGCTCACCTACAAATATACTAGGAGAACCTACACCATTTAAGGAAAATTTTAAATCATTTGCTATATCTTTAATATCTAAAATCATATTATAAAAGTTGCCAGCAATAGTTATTTGCTCAATGGCTTTTGTTTTTTTGCCATTTTCTATTAAATATCCACTAGATAGTAAAGAAAAATCTCCAGATGTGCTATTAACACCAGCGTGTAGGCCAGACATATCTGTTATGTAAATACCGTCTTTTACATCATTAAAGATACTATCTAAAGATTTATTACCATTTTTTATATAGAAATTAGTAGGAGATATACCTATTTTACCTTTATATCCACCTTTAAAACCATTTCCAGTAGATTTTACACCGTCTTTTTTAGCTGTTTTTAAATTGTAAAGATATGTTTTTAGTATACCATTTTCTACAATTGTTTTATTATAGCAAGCAACCCCCTCAGAATCAAAGCTACTAGAGCTATATCCATCTTCCATTAAAGGTTCATCTAATATAGTAATATTATTACTTGCTATTTGTTTGTTTAGTTTACCTTTTAATAGAGAAAAACCTTTTTGTACATTTTCTGCAGAAAAGCTACCTAAAAAACAAGAGAACAAGTCTGTAAAACATTCATTTTCAAAAACAATGTTATATTTTTTAGATGGTAAAGATGTAGCACCTAAGGAAGATATAGCTTTTTTACTAGCAGTTTCTCCAATATGTTTAGGGTCTATATCATTAATATCAAAGGCAGCTATAACTTCCATACCAGATTTTATGTCATTTCCATCTTTTGCTAGGCTTCCTGCTAAAGCTACTACATAATTATCTTTTTTGTTAAGCTCTAGCCCTTTTGTATTTGATATATATATTTGGCTAGAGGCTTTTCCAACAGAACAATAGTTACAGCTAGTTATTCTGCTATCATAGGAAAGGACAGCTTTTTCTATATCTAAAGCTTTTTCTATTAATGTGTCTACATCTACATTTTCAAGGTTATCATAAAAAGTTTTTACAGGTGTATAGTTTTTATCACCTATATATATTTCTTCTTTTTCTTCATCATTTATTATTTCGGCATTTTCTTTTGCATACTCTATAAGTTTATCTATAATATTTTCAGATATTTGTTCTGTATAGGAGTAGCCAATTTTACCATTATAAAAACCTCTAAAGGATAAGCCACCACTTGTAGAATTATTAAATTTTTCTATTTCTCCTTTTAAAATATTTACTTCTATACTTTTGCCAGAGTAATAATATATTTCACAATCAGAAAAGCCATTTTTTAGAGCTTTTTCAAACAATTTATCCTTAAAATCTTTTATATCCATATTTTTAGCTCCTTCCACCAACAGTTATTTTAGAAACTCTAAGCATAGGCTGTCCAACACAAGTAGGTACAGAGCCACTAGATGCTCCACATACACCTTCTGCGTGGCTTAATGTATCAGATACCATATCTATATCTTTTAATACTTCTTCGCCTTTACCTATTAATGTTGCTCCTCTTACAGGTGTTGTTATTTTACCATTTTCTATAAGGTATGCTTCTTGTACAGCAAAGTTAAATTCTCCTGTTGCAGGGTTTACAGAGCCACCACCCATATATTTTGCATATATACCTTTTTCAGTATTTTTTATAATATCTTCTTTTTTATCTGTTCCATTTGCAATAAAAGTATTTCTCATTCTAGGAACAGGGGAGTATTTGTAGGATTCTCTCCTACAAGAACCAGTGGATTTCATACCTATTTTCTCTCCGTAGAAATTATCTACAAGATAGTTTTTTAATATACCATTTTCTATAAGAACAGTTTTTTGAGCCTCTGTTCCCTCATCAT
Source organism: uncultured Tyzzerella sp. (assembly GCF_963558545.1). Lineage (NCBI taxonomy): Bacteria > Bacillati > Bacillota > Clostridia > Lachnospirales > Lachnospiraceae > Tyzzerella > uncultured Tyzzerella sp. The sequence continues at coordinate 3,682 of NZ_CAUWHO010000029.1, forward strand.
CTATATTGATAGAACCCCATTTGTTAAGTATAGTACCATCATCTATAGCAGTAACTTTATCACTTGCTACTTTTTGTCCTATTTTACCAGTATATACACTATCTCCACGAGAAATAGCAATAGCCTCTAAGCCGTGTCCACAAGCCTCGTGGAATATAACTCCACCAAACCCATTGTCTATAACAACAGGCATTTTTCCACTAGGACAATGTTTAGCTTTTAGCATAGTAACAGCAGAACGGCTAGCTTCTTTTCCTAAGTCATTTAAATTTATTGTGTCATAAAATTCAAAGCCCATTAAAGCACCAGGACTAATAGTACCTGTTTGTTTTTCTGTTTCGTTAGATGCAACAGAGCTTATAGAAAATCTTGTTCTTACACGTCTATCTTCTGCAAAAGTACCTTTTGTATTTATAATACATACATCTTGTATAGAATGTATATATGAAGATATAGTTTCTGTTATAAGGCTATCATAGTTAAAAGCACTATCACTAGCTTCCTTTAACATATCAACTATTTTAGTTTTTTGTATAGTTGTAGGTAAAATTTTAGCTTTATGTATTCCTATTTTTTTGTAGTCTTTTTTATCAAAATCTAAAATATTTATTTGTTTATTTCCTTTTGTAGCTTTAGCAACTTCTTTGGCCATTTTTAATAAGTTTTCTCTATTTAAATCATTAGTGTAGGCATATACAGTTTTACCATTATAAAAAACTCTAAGTCCAATACCAAAGTCTAATCCAGATAAGGAGCTATTAACTTTTCCATTTATAAGAGATATACTAGAACTATCTTTATTTTCTATAAAAATTTCTGCAAAGTCTGCTCCTTTTGATGTAGCTTCTGTTAAAATTTCGTTTGCAAGATTTTTATCTAACATAATGCACCTCCTAAATATTTCTATGTATTAATTATACATCAGAAGAAAGTGTATATCAATTAAATTATGTAATATATGGCAAAAAATAAAAATATAATATATTAATACCATATTTTAAATTTTTTATTTTTAACTTATTATTATTACTAATACGTCCTATAAAAATAATAAAAAATTATATTAAAAATATACTTGATAAAATATAATATTTGTTATAAAATGTAAGGGTAGAATCTTATGTAAATTTGTGATTTTACACGTATAAATTTGGCATTTTATACGTTTTAGCTTTAATTTATTATTTTGCTATAAAAACGTAGCATTAATTATTTAAAATTTTTAAATAAAATTTAGGAGGTTTTAATTATGGCATATTTTATTAATGATGATTGTATTAGCTGTGGTGCTTGTGCAGCAGAATGCCCTGTTAACGCAATTTCTGAAGGGGATACTAAATATGTAATCGACCCAGACATTTGCATAGACTGTGGTACTTGCTCAAGTGTTTGTCCTGTAGATTCACCAAACCCAGCTTAATGCTAACTATAAAAGGCTATGGATTTTACCATAGCTTTTTTGTTTATTATAATTAAGATATGACTAATATTTTTAAAGTAAAAATTATATACGGTTGCTTGTATTAATTTTTAAGAATAAAAATATATAGGAATATCTGTTTTTGAATAGAGAGTATTCAAAAAATTGATATACTCAATTAAGATATGACTAATATTTTTAAAGTAAAAATTATATACGGTTGTTTGTATTAATTTTTAAGAATAAAAATATATAGGAGTATCTGTTTTTGAATAGAGAGTATTCAAAAAATTGACTAAATGCAATTAAGATATGACTAATATTTTTAAAGTAAAAATTATATACGGGTTTTTGTATTAATTTTTAAGAATAAAAATATATAGGAATATCTGTTTTTGAATAGAGAGTATTCAAAAAATTGACTAAATGCAATTAAGATATGACTAATATTTTTAAAGTAAAAATTATATACGGGTTTTTGTATTAATTTTTAAGAATAAAAATATATAGGAATATCTGTTTTTGAATACAAGGTATTAAAAAAATTGACTTGTTATAATTAAGTATTCCTATATATTAAAATATTAAAATATTATAATAGTAATTATAGAATTATTATTATAATTATGTATCTTTTATTGTATATTTTTTTACAAATATATTGAAAATAAACATAATTAAGTTTATAATATTATAAATAAATTTTAAAAAAAGGGGAATGTATATGAATAGTAGATATAAACTAAACTGTGAGCTTGCTCAAATGTTAAAAGGTGGCGTTATAATGGACGTAACTACTCCTGAACAAGCAAAAATAGCAGAGGAGGCAGGTGCTTGTGCTGTTATGGCTCTTGAAAAAATACCTGCAGATATAAGAGCTTGTGGTGGTGTAGCTAGAATGAGCGACCCTAAAATGATAAAAGAGATACAACAAGCTGTTACTATACCGGTTATGGCAAAAGTTAGGATAGGACATTTTGTAGAGGCATCTTTATTAGAAGCAATAGAGATAGATTATATAGATGAAAGTGAAGTTTTAACACCAGCAGATGACTGTTATCATATAGATAAAACTAAATATAAAGTACCTTTTGTATGTGGTGCTAAAGACTTAGGAGAGGCTCTTAGAAGAATAGCAGAAGGTGCATCTATGATAAGAACAAAAGGAGAGCCAGGCACTGGAGATATTGTACAAGCCGTTAGACATATGAGAATGATAAATTCTGAAATTAGACGTATACAAGCATTAAGAGAAGATGAACTTTTTGATAATGCTAAAAGATTAGGCGTACCATACGAATTATTATTATCTGTATACGAAAACGGTAAACTACCAGTTGTAAATTTTGCAGCAGGTGGTATTGCAACACCAGCAGACGCAGCTTTAATGATGAATTTAGGTGCAGAGGGTGTTTTTGTAGGCTCTGGTATATTTAAGTCTGGAGACCCTGCTAAAAGAGCGGCATCTATTGTAAAAGCTGTTACAAACTATCAAGACTACAAGCTTATAGCAGAGCTTTCAGAAGATTTAGGAGAAGCTATGGTTGGCATAAATGAATCTGAAATAGAGCTTTTAATGGCAGAAAGAGGCAAATAATGAAAATAGCTGTTTTATGCTTGCAAGGTGCTTTTATAGAGCATATTAGAATATTAAATTCTTTAGGTGCAGAAACATTTGAGGTTAGGCAAAAAAAGGACATAGAGCAAAATTTTGATGGTATAGTGTTACCTGGAGGCGAAAGCACTACTATGGGTAAACTGTTAAAAGAACTTGATATATTTAATACTCTTGTAGATAAAATAAAAAACAATGTTCCTGTTTTTGGCACTTGTGCTGGGCTTTTATTACTTGCAAAAGAAATAGATAACGACCATAGGAAGCATTTGGCTACACTTGATATTGTAGCTAAAAGAAATGCCTATGGAAGACAGTTAGGTAGTTTTAATACTATTTCAAAGTTTAACAACAAAGAAATACCTATGACTTTTATTAGAGCACCTTATGTAGAAAAAGTAGGCAATGGAGTTGATATATTATCTGTTGTAGATAATAAAATAGTTGCAGTTAGACAAAACAACCAACTTGCAACAGCTTTTCATCCAGAGCTTACAGATTGCTATGATGTGCATAGCTATTTTATTGATATGGTTAAAAATAATATTAAAGCTATATGATATAAATAAAAAAGTACACCATAATTATTATTTTATATAATTTCTATGGTGTACTTAATTTTTATAAAAATATATTTATTTCCAATATTCTGTATTATCTAAACCAATGTCTTTAGCTTTAAAAACAGGTTCTTTACCTTGTTTTTTCTGGTCTGTATAATTTTTAAGACATTTTATAGATATATTACCTAAAAATAGTATTGCTATAATATTTAATATTGCCATAAAGCCCATAAGTAAATCTGCTAAGTTCCAAGCAGCGTCTAAGCTCATTTGAGTACCAAAGAAAATCATAATCATACAGCATACTCTAAATATGTTTAGCACAGTTTTATTATCTTTAATGAATTTTATATTAGCTTCTGCATAACAATAGTTACCTATTAGTGAGCTAAATGCAAATAAAAAGATAGCTATTGATATAAAATGTATACCAAACTCTCCAAAGTTTGCTCTTACTGCATTTTGAACATATTGTATACCTGTTCCCTCTGATACACCAGAACATAATAAAATCATAGCAGTTGTAGAGCAGATAAAGATTGTATCTATAAATACAGAAAACATTTGTACAAGGCCTTGTTTTACTGGGTGAGATACATCTGCCGTTGCAGCAACATTAGGAGCAGACCCCATACCAGCCTCATTAGAGAAAAGACCTCTTTTTATACCTTGCATAACACAAGAGCTAGTAAAAGCACCAATACCTCCACCAAATATAGCATCAAAATTAAATGCTTCTACAAAAATATTTTTAAAAACGCTAGGTAAAAGGTTAATATTTTTTATTGTTATAAACAGTCCTAAGCATATGTATATTAAGGCCATAATAGGTACTATAAAAGATGTTATAAAACCTATTCTTTTAACACCACCATATATAGTTATACCAGTTAATACTGCTAAAGTAAGACCAAGAATAGTTGGGATTATACTATTAGAATAATCAGGGAAGTAATATTTTAAAGAATCGCCTATATTAAATGCTTGTAGCGCATTAAAGCCAAAAGCAAAGCAAGCTATTAAAAATATACTAAAAATAACACCAAGAGGTCTGCTTTTTAAGGCTGTCTGTATATAATATGCAGGGCCACCTCTAAAGCCATCGCCATCTTTTGTTTTATATATTTGAGCTAAAGTACTTTCTATAAAAGCAGATGCACCACCTATAATTGCAAGAAGCCACATCCAAAAAACTGCACCAGGACCACCAGTACCTATGGCAAGAGCAACACCTACAATGTTACCAGTACCAACACGAGAAGCTGTGGAAATCATTAAAGCTTGGAATGAAGATACACCAGAACCAGGCTTTTTTTCTACAATAACTTTTAACGCTTCAGGGATTAATCTTATTTGTACAAATTTAGTCCTAAAGGTAAAATATAACCCTGTAATGATAAGAAGGGCTACTAATATCCAAGTGTATAAAAAGTCACCCATAGTTCCTAATGAGTTGGCAAATTTTTCCATAAAATCAGTCATTTATTATCATCTCCTTTTATTTATAATAGAAATATTATATCATAAAATTAATAAAATTGCACTTATATATGATTAAAAAACTATATTTTATCTAATTATTACAGAATAATAAATAAATATGGTGATTTTTAATACATTATAATTAATATTTATAAAAATTTGATAGTTGTAAAATTGGTAAATATTAATTAATAAATATAAATATATTTGTAAAGATTATAACATATTAATTTAAAATTAATATGTTATAATTTAAAGTGTTTATTTATTTTTGCTATTTTAAAAACTTCTATGTTTATAAATTAATTCTACTATTCCATTGTAAGATTGTGTATTAGTTAATTCTAATTTTATTTCACTTAAATTTTTTTCAAAAAGACGTGTTCCACTACCTAAAATTGTTGGAATAACAGAAATATGATATTCATCAATTAAATCGTTTTGCATTAATTGTTGCACTATGTTTGCCCCACCACAAATCCAAATATTTTTTCCTTGCTTTTTCTTTAAATTTTCTATAATAACAGATGGATTTGACTTTGTAAAAATTATATTATTTGTTGAGGATAATTCTCTATGTGTTATAACATAGCTTATCAAATTGGGATAAACCCATTTTTCTGGAGATAGCTCTGTTACAATTTGATTATAAGTATTCCACCCCATAATCACAGTATCAATATCTTTTATAAATGTTGAATAGGTATCAATGTTTTCAACATTTTGATTTTGTCCATTTATCCAATCCACTTTACCATACTCATTTGAAATATACCCATCAAGACTCATTGCAATAAATAAAATAGTTTTTCTCATTTATATAACCTTTCAAAAAAATTATATTATTTTTTTAAAGTATTTATTTGTTCTCTTACTTTGCTTAACATATCTTTGTATTTTGCCATTTTTTCTTTTTCTTCTGTTATAACTTTTTCTGGTGCTTTGGCAACAAAACCTTCATTAGATAGTTTTTTCTCAACACGTTCTACTTCTTTTATAAGTTTTTCCTCTTCTTTTTTAAGCCTATCTAGTTCTTTTTCTATATCTACAAGCTCATCAAAAGGCATATATATAACCCCATTTGGTATAACAACAGATACAGCACCTTCTGGAGCATTTTTATGTTGTTCTATTGTTATATCACTAGCAAAAGCTAATGTTTTAAAAAATACGGAGCTTGTACTAAATGTAGTATTAACCAAATCGTTGTTAGAAGATATAATAATTTGAGCTTTTTTGCTATTAGGTACATTCATTTCTGAACGTATATTTCTTATACCTTTTACAGCAGTTTTTATAAGCTCTACTTTTTCTTCTTCATTTGCAAAATTTAAACTTTCTTCAAATACTGGCCATTTAGATAGCATAATAGTTTCTTCTTCATCTTGTATAGATGTAAATATTTCTTCTGTTACAAAAGGTGCAAATGGGTGTAACATTTTTAAAGAGTTTATAAGAACAGTTTTTAAAGTATATAAAGCAGCTTGTCTTGTTTTGTCTTCTTTATCGTAAAGACGAGGCTTAACCATTTCTATATACCAGTCGCAATATTCGTCCCATATAAAATCGTATATTTTAGATAAAGCAACACCTAAGTCGTAGCTTTCTAAATTTTGAGTTACTTCTTTAGCAAGGGTGTTACATTTAGATAAAATCCATTTATCTGCATCTGTAAGGCTATCTAAAGAAACATTAGATAAGTCTTCTTCATCTATGTTCATTAATATAAAACGAGTAGCATTCCATATTTTATTTAAGAAATTTCTATTAGCTTCTATTTTTTCCCAATAAAATCTCAAGTCGTTACCAGCAGAGTTACCTGATGTAAGCATAAGTCTTAATGCATCTGCACCATATTTTTCTATAACTTCTAGAGGGTCTATACCATTACCTAAAGATTTGCTCATTTTTCTACCCTCAGAATCTCTAACAAGACCGTGGATTAAAACATCTTTAAATGGCAATTCTCCCATTTGCTCAATACCAGAAAATACCATACGAACAACCCAGAAGAAAATAATATCATATCCAGTAACAAGAACGTTTGTAGGATAGAAATATTCTAAATCTTCTGTTTTTTCTGGCCAACCAAGAGTAGAAAATGGCCATAAGGCAGAGCTAAACCAAGTGTCTAGGGTGTCTTCATCTTGTACTAAAACTGTATGGTTACATTTAGAGCAAGCCTTTGGCATTTCTTTAGCAACTTCTATATGTCCACATTTTTCGCAGTAATAAGCAGGTATTCTATGTCCCCACCAAAGCTGACGAGATATACACCAGTCTTTTATATTTTCTAGCCAATGAGTATATATTTTACCAAATCTATCTGGTATAAAGCGAAGCTCTTTGTTATAGTATGCTTCTAATGCAGGTTTTGCAAGCTCCTCCATTTTTACAAACCATTGGCTTTTAATAAGAGGCTCTACAACGTGAGAACAACGTTCGTGCACCCCAACGGCGTGGGATATAGGTTCTTCTTTTACAAAAAGTCCAAGTTTGTCAAGCTCTTTTATAATTTCTTTTCTTGCATCGTATCTGTATAAGCCTTTAAATTGTGCACCGTTTTCATTTATAGTACCATCATCGTTTAAAATGTTTATTTTAGGTAAATTATGGCGTTGTCCTACCTCAAAGTCGTTAGGGTCGTGGGCAGGTGTTATTTTAACAACCCCTGTACCAAATTCCATATCTACATAGTCATCGGCTATAATAGGGATTTCTCTATTAACAAATGGAATTATACAAGTTTTGCCTATAAAGTCTTTATATCTATCATCGTTAGGGTTTACTGCTATTGCCGTATCTCCTAGCATAGTTTCTGGACGAGTTGTTGCAAATTGTAAAAACTTATCTGTATCTTTAATAGGGTATTTAATATGCCAAAAAAATCCATTTTTATCTTCGTGGTCTACTTCTGCATCAGATATAGTTGTTTCACAATTAGGACACCAGTTTATAAGTTTTTCGCCTTTATAGATATATCCTTTTTCATATAAACGGATAAACACTTCTTCCACAGCTTTTGACAAGCCTTCGTCCATAGTAAATCTTTCTCTATCCCAGTCGCAAGAGTTACCAAGTTTTTTAAGCTGATTAACTATTGTTCCACCGTATTCTTCTTTCCATTCCCAAGCTCTTTCTAAAAACTTTTCTCTACCTAAGTCTTCTTTTGTTATGCCCTCTTTAGCTAGCTTATCTATTATTTTTACTTCTGTTGATATACTAGCGTGGTCTGTGCCAGGTAGCCATAGAGCAGAATATCCTTGCATTCTTTTCCATCTTATAAGTATATCTTGTAAAGTATTGTCAAGAGCGTGTCCCATATGGAGATGCCCTGTAATATTTGGAGGTGGAATAACTATTGTATAAGGTTTTTTATTTTTGTCTACCTTTGCGTGAAAATATTTTTTTTCTAACCAATTTTTGTAAATCCTTTCCTCAATGGAAGGGTCATAATTTTTTTCTAGCTCTTTTTTCATTTAATAAAACCTCCTAAAGATATATATATTATAATTGCTATAAAAATTAAAAATAAACCTATCATTAAAAAAATACTCCCTTTATTAGAAAATACTTCTAAAATATCATTATTTTCTGGTTTAATATTTTTATCATCTTGTATATTTTCTGTATCTTCTATATTTTCTAATAAAGATGTGTCTATTTTATTAGATTTATTATTTTTTAATAAATATTTTAATAATATTACTACGCCTAACAGTATAAAAATTAAAGCAAATATTTTAATAATATCACCTACTTAAAAAATATTTATAAAAACAAAAAAAGCCATCGTCTACAAAGGACGAAAGCATCGTGGTACCACCTTATTTCAAGCAAAAAATTGCAAGCACTCAAAGCCTTTAACGAAAGCTACCCGTATAGACTTACTAGGTATTTAAACTTTTAGGCCTATCTGCTCCAAAGCTACCTTCAATATTACATATGCAAAGCTACCTTACAGCCTATGAGTAGCTCTCTCTTTTGCCTGTTAATATTTACTCCTCTTTTTCATAGCATTTAATAATATGATTTTATATATATTATATAAATTTGTCAATATATTTTTATAAATTATTAAAAATTTTGATTTAAAAATATTAATAATTTATAATATTTTGGCAATCCTTACTGTAACTTGACTTTTAAATGGATAGTGCTATAATTAAAAAATATTAAAAGGAGGTTGTTATTATGGAATTAAAAAATTTCTTGTATGAACAAATTGATATCTTAAGAGAGCAAGGTGAAAAATTTTTAAAGAAAGAGATAACAATGCACGATTTTAAAAAAGCATCTGGCAAGTTTGGTATATACGCCGAGCGTGGTGGAGAAACTTTTATGATTCGTATAAAAATACCTTCAGGAGTTTTTACAGATAAATCTATTAATCTTTTACAAGGATTTATTGAAAAGTATAATATTAGTAAAATACACCCTACAACAAGACAAGCTATACAACTTCATAAACTATCTTTAGAAACTGTTTTAAATATTTTTAAAGAGTGTGTAGAAAATGACTTGATAGGATATGGTTCTGGAGGAAATTTTCCAAGAAATGTAACATCATCTCCACTGTCTAATGTAGAAAAAGATGAAGCCTTTGATGTTACACCTTATGCAAACTATGTAACAAATTATTTTTTAAAAAGAATGGATACCTACAATTTGCCTAGAAAAATTAAAGTAGGTTTTTCTAACGGTAAAAGCAATTTATCTAATGCTACTTTAACAGATTTAGGGTTTTTAGCTATTTTAAAAGATAATAGAAAATATTTTAAGGTGTTTGTAGCAGGTGGACTTGGTAAAAACCCAAATGTTGGGCTTGAGTTACCATACTTAGTAGAGCCTAAAGAAATTTTATACTATGTAGATGCTTTGGTAGAACTTTTTAAAGAAAATGGAAACTATGAAAATAGAAATAAAGCTAGGATAAGGTATATACTAAAAGAAAAAGGTGATGAAGGATTTTTAGATTTATACAATAGTTATATAGAAAAATCTAAACAAAAAGATTTATGTGTAGAAGAGCCTAAAGATATAACTATACCAGATGCTAGTGAAGGGGAGATAGAAGAGAGTAATAACATTATACCTCAAAAGCAAAAAGGTAGGTATACAGTTATTATAAAACCTATTGGGGGGATTATATCATCTCAAGATTTTAATAAAATTATTAATTTTATTAAAAATGCTAACAGTAAAGACTATATTAAATTGATAGCTAGTATGGAAGAAAGTTTTTATATAAATAATCTTAATAGCAATGAAGCTAGGGAGATTTTAGATATATGTAAAGATTTTAACCAAACAACCAAGTTATCGCAAAGTTTAAGCTGTATAGGTGTTCCTGTTTGTCAAATAGGATTAGCAGAAAGCCAGGGACTATTAAATAATATAATATGTCATTTTAAAGAAAATAACCTAAATAAAGATTTATTGCCTAAAATACACATATCTGGTTGCCCTAACTCTTGTGGAAGACACCAAGTAGCTATGATTGGATTTATGGGGAAAAGAAAAATGGTAGATGGAGAAATAGTAGATGTATATGAGCTTAGCGTAGATGGTAGTTTTGAAGAAAAAAATACTAGATTAGGCAAACCTTTGTGTGATATTTTAGCTAAAGATATACCAATGTTTTTACAAGAAGTATATGAAAACTTAAACAATAAAAATATAGACTTTGAAAGTTTTAAAGATACTGAAGATTTTAAAGCTTTATGCGACAAATATTGTGTAAAATAAATTTTTTATACAATGTATTTAAAAATATAGGTTATATAGTAATTGTATTTAAATAAAAAATACCACTTAAAGTGGTATTTTTTATAATGTTTTTAGGTATTGATTTATATTATTTAAAAGCTCATCACAGTCTAATCCGTGTACTTCACAAGCTTCTTCTAGTGTTTCTAATTGAGAAGATGGGCAACCTAAACAATGCATACCAGCATTCATTAAAATAGGGAATACACCATTGTCTAATTCTAATACTTCATTTACTCTCATATTTTTTGTTGCTTGTTTCATATTTTACCTCCATTTATTTAATATTTATTTTAGGATAATATATTAAACTTTTTAAAAAGTATTTTTATTATGCTATGCTATTGATAGAGAAGTGTATATTAAATTAAGATATAAATATAACTAGCATACCTTATTTAAATATAAGTTTTATAAGGTAACATAAAGGTTTAGTTATTATTTATTCCATAAAGGTTCTATTTTTGGGTAGTATTTAAATAAAACTTTACCCAGTATATTATCTTCTGGTAAAAATGTATTTTCCCAATACCTAGAATCTTGAGAATCATTTCTATTATCGCCTAGCACAAAATAGCTATCTTGTGGTACTGTATAAGGACCAAAGCTACCTAACATATCTTCCATAATATATTCATCCGGTAAAGGTGTTTGGCTATCATTTATATAAACTTTACCATCTATAATATTTATAGTTTCACCTGGGAGGCCTATTATCCTTTTTACATATAGCACGCTTTCATCATCTGGTGGCTTAAAAACTATAATATCATCTCTTTGTGGTTCTGAAAATAAATAGGATAGCCTAAAGGCTATTAGCCTGTCGCTAGGCATAATAGTATTTTTCATAGAGCCAGTAGGAACAAAAGCATTTACAATTATAAAGTGAGTAATAATAAATGCAACTATAATAGCTATAATAATAGTTTTTGTAATATCTATTAATTCTTTTTTTATTTTTTGGGTTTTTGTAATAGTATTCTGATTATTTTTATCATCTTGGTTATTAACTTCATCTTTTTGAGATTTATTAACCATATTAAACCTCCTAAAAAATATATTTATATAATTATAGCATTACATATCAAAAATGTAAACATAATTAATTATTAAATAATTTTTACATAAAATTGCCTTGTCCTAGGACCATCAAATTCACAAAAGTATATATCTTGCCATCTACCTAAAACAGGAGAATTATTATTTATAATAACTGTTTCGCTAACGCCAATAACACTAGATTTTAAGTGTGCATCAGAGTTTCCTTCAAAATGTTTAAAGCTATCTCTATTATAAAAGCTTTCCTGAAGACCTAATAAAATATCATTTTCTACATCTTTATCTGTATTTTCATTTATTGTAATAGCAGCAGTAGTGTGAGGGCAATACACAACGCATACCCCACTTTCTATATTAGATTTAGAAACGGCATCTTTTACGAAAGACGTAATGTTATAAAATCCTTGTTTTTGAGTATTTAAGCTATATTCAAAAATCATAATTATCCTCCAATATTAAATATTAATACAAAAGTCAATACCATAGTATTGACTTTTGTATTATTTATCTTAATTAAAAATTATTAATATTTACCAAAATCTAAAGATTCATTAATTATAATATCTGCATCATTATCTAACACAATTAAATCATCAGAAGTTAAGTCTATATTGTTTACATTTCTTGTTGTGGACTTAGAGCTTTCAATAGGTTTAGTATTATTTGTGTTTTTAGGTTTTTCTTTAGGTTTTTCATTATTAGGTTGTTTAACCACAACATCATTTGTTGCAGAGTCATTTTTTAATTTAAAATCTGCAACAGATGCATAGAATATTTCTGCTTGGCTTGCAAGCTCCTCTGAAGCAGCTGCAGATTCCTCGCTTGTAGCAGTATTATTTTGTGTAACACTTGCTATTTGAGAAACAGCAGATGAAACCTCATTTATAGATTTTTCTTGTTCTATAGAAGAACTAGCACAAGAACCTACAAGTGTAGATATAGTTTCTATCTGTTTAACAATATCAAGAAGAGCATCAGCAGTTTGGTTAGCTATTTTAGAACCTTGTTCTACTTTAGAAACAGAGCTTTCTATAAGGTCAGTTGTTTCTTTAGCTGCTTGTTGACTTCTAGAAGCAAGGCTTCTAACTTCTTCTGCAACAACGGCAAAGCCTTTACCGTGCTCACCAGCACGAGCAGCCTCTACAGCAGCATTAAGTGCAAGAATGTTTGTTTGGAAAGCAATATCATCTATTACTTTTATTATATTAGATATACTGCTAGATGCAGCATTAATTTCTTCCATAGCAATAAGCATATTGTTCATTTGCTCATTACCTTTAGCTGCATTTTCTTTTGTTTGCATAGCAAGGTCATTTGCTTTAGTAGAGCCTTCTGTATTTTGTGTAGTTTGCTTAGACATAACTTTAATAATATGGTTTAATTTTTCTACAGATTCTGCTTGTTCTGTTGCACCTTCTGCTAAAGATATACTAGATTCTGATATTTGTTTAGCACCAGCAGATACTTGCTCTGCAGAAGATATTATATCTTTTGTAAGTAAATTAAGGTTGTTAACTATTAAATTAACAGATTTTTGTATGTTTTTAAAGTCACCTAAATATTCTCTATCTATAGAAACATCAAAATTTTTATGAGCCATTTCATCTAATATATTAGATATTTCTGATATATAAGAGCCTATAGTTTCTGAAGTGTAGTTAACAGTTTGTTTAATTGTATTAAACTCACCTTTATACTCATTTGTTATTCTATGTTCAAAATTACCTCTAGCAAATTCTGTAAGAGCATTTTGTGTTTCTTTAATAGGTACAACTACACTTTTAATAAATGTATTTAATCCATCCATAGAAACTTTCCATTGTCCACTATAACTACTACTATCTATTTTATATTCTAAATCACCATTAGTAGCAGCATTTATAAGAGCATTTATTTCTTCAGAAACAGATTTTAAAGTTAATTGGATATTTTTTAATGCGTGTGTAGATACTTCTTTTTCACCTGGAAGCTCTTTAATTTCGTTATTAAAATTACCAAGTTCTATTTCTTTTATGTTATTAGCAACATAAATGGCATCTTCTACTAAGCCATTTGTAGCAATATTTATGGCTTCTGTAGTTTCTTTAAATGCACCCTTGTATTTTTCTGAGTTTATTCTATAGCTTGTATTACCTGCGTGTAATTGTTCAGAAAGGTTATTAATATCGTCTATAATACATTGTATAGTATCGGACATATTAGATATACTATTAGATAAATCACCAATTTCATCTGTATTGTTTGTACGTATATCAATATTTAAGTTTCCATTTAATACTTCGTGAGCTGCATTTTTAATTTTTTCAATTGGTTTTCTTATAATTATAGATAAATTTAAAAGACAAACTAAAGTTAAAATAACTATAATAATAGTTAAAACTAAAACACTTCTAGCTCTAGAACTCATATCTCTAGATGAAACTTCTAAATCTGATACCATATTAGTAAAAGATATATTTGGTAAAGAATAAATTATATCAAACAAGTCATTTATAATAGGCGTTGTTGCATTATCTTGTTCTACTGCTTCTGCTATTCTGCCTTGTTCTTTTAAGTTTATATAATTAATATTACCGTCATAGTAGTCTTTTAATAGTACTAAAGCTTCTTCGCCAAGTTGTAATAGCTCACTTCTATCTTTATTATTTTCCTCAGAAAAGTCTTTAAGATTTGACATATAGCTAATTAATGTGTCTTTAGAATAATTATAAGAATCTGTAAGCTTAGCTCTAGCTACGTCATAGTTACCATCATCCATATCAAATTCTACCTGAAAAGCTGTAAAACGAATGTTTATTACATCTTTTATAGAATCGATAATATCAACAGTAATATCTTGATTTAGTGCTACATCATTTTTTAAACTTTTGTTAGATTTATGTAGGCCACCAGCGCTGTGAAGCCCTAAGATAATAACTAATATTACATTTAAAAGTAATGTTATTAAAAATTTAGATTTTAAACTAATATTTTTATACCAGTTCATTTTTTCCCCTACCTTTTCATTTATTTTTTTATTACAATATATTTTATTTTTTTCATTATAATATATTTTGTATATATAAACAAGATAAAGATTTAAAATTTATAAAGCATAATATATTATAGTAAAAAAATATATATAAATCGAAAAAAATGTAATAAAAAATAATGGCATAAAATTTATATAAATGTATAAAATGCATAACACAAAAATGTTAAAAAAATATCAAAATGTTAATAATGTAACAATATATACATATATACTTGACTGAATATAAATAAAATGATAAAATATATAAAAATATAGAATAGAAAGGGGAAAATATGAAATCTGTATTTTTTAAAGATTTTTTGATGATTAGTGAAATTGAAACAATTATTTTTGTTGCAGTTTTATTTGCACTTTTCTTCGTTATGAAAATTATTGAAAAGAAAAAGGTTGCATTTTCTACTAGAATGATTATAGCTACAGTTATAGGGTTAATACTTGGTGTCATTATACAAGTTGCATCAGGATTTTCAGATGTACCTATGGAGATAACATTTGTTGTAGAAACAACTAAATGGTATAGTTTATTTGGAAACGGTTTTATTGATTTAATAAGAATGCTTGTTATCCCACTTGTTATGGTTTCTATTATACACGTTATTGTTAATATGAAAGACGGAGCAGATATTGGTGCTCTTACTAAAAAAACTTTAATAGTAACAGTTATAATGGTTTCTATATCTGTAATAGTTGGGCTAGCCATTGGTATGTTATTTAAGGTTGGAAGTGGTATGTCAATAGAGCAGGGCAGTGCAGAAATTAAAGACGTGTCCACTATTGTAGATACTTTAAGAGGGTTAATACCTTCTAATCCTATTAAATCTATGGTAGATGTTAATATTATAGCTCTTGTTGTTATATCTGCTTTCTTTGGTGTTGGTGCTAAGCGTATGACAAAAAAATATATGGACGTTGTTAAGCCATTTATAGATTTGATTAATGCTTTACAAAAAATTATTATGAGTATAGCTATGACTATTATTAAATGGATGCCTTATGCAGTTATTGCTCTTTTATCTAATACAATAGCTCAAAGAGGTATTGGAAGTATTAAAGAAGTTGGTGTATTTATAATTGCTTTATATGTGGCAGTTATAATTATGTTTATAATACAGCTTATAGCCATATCTTTATTTGGTATAAATCCTATTATTTATATTAAAAAGGGTATAGCAGTAATGGTATTAGCGTTTACATCACGTTCTAGCGTTGGTTGTTTACCTTTAACTATTGAAACATTGGTAGATAAAATGGGTGTTAACGATGGTACGGCTAGCTTTGTAAGTGGTTTTGGTACTACTGCTGGTATGCAAGGTTGTGCAGGTGTTTTTCCAGCTTTGCTTTTAGTCTTTGTATGTAATATTACTGGGACACCTATTGATGTTACATTTATTGTTATGACTTTAGTTGTTATAGTTATAGGCTCTTTTGGTATAGCTGGTATACCAGGTACTGCTACTATGGCAGCATCTGTTGCTTTATCAGGTGTTGGTATGGCAAGCTTATTTCCTACTATTAGTCCTATATTAGCAATAGACCCTATTATTGATATGGGTAGAACATTAATTAATGTTACAGGTTCTATGACAAATGCTCTTATAATAGATAAAAGTTTAGGGCAATTAGATATGGAACATTTTAAAGATATGAGTAAATAGTTTTAACATATTAGCACCTTTGTCTTTGATAAAGGTGCTAAAACATTTAAGGAGTGAATATAATGAGAGTTATTATTATTGGTGGTATAGCAGCAGGTATGAGTGCTGCAGCAAAATTTAGAAGGCTTGATAAAGATGCACATATAAAAGTTTATGAAAAAACGTCTATTGTATCTTTTGGTGCTTGTGGTTTGCCTTATTTTGTAGGTGGCTTTTTTGATAACGAAAAGCAAATGATTGCAAGAAGTCCAGAAAAATTTAAAGAAACAGGCATAGATATAAGCGTTGAGCACGAAGTTTTATCGGTAGATGTAGATAATAAAAAAATTACTGTTAAAAATTTAAAAACAAATGAAACTTTTGAAGATAACTATGATAAATTAATGATAGCCACAGGTGCATCTGCTATAATACCTCCTATCAAAAATTTTAATATTGAAAATGTCCATACTCTTAAATCTTTAGAAGATGGTAGAATATTAAAAGAGAAAATGAAAGATGAAAGTATTAAAAAGGTTGCTATAATAGGTGCTGGTTTTATAGGCCTAGAGGCAGTAGAAGCTGCTAGAGAATACAAAAAAGAAGTGTCTGTTTTTCAGCTAGAAGATAGAATTTTAAAAGAAGTATTTGATAAAGAAGTAACAGATTTATTAGAGCAAGAGCTTAAAAATAAAGGTGTAAATCTATTTTTAAATAGCAAGGTTGTAGAGCTTAAAGGGGATATTAAAGTAACTAAAGTTGTTACAGAAAACGAAGAAATAGATACAGATTTGGTAATATTGGCAACAGGTGTTAAGCCTAACACAGCATTTTTACAAGATACAGGTATAGAAATGCTTAAAAATGGTGCTATTGTTGTAGATAAAGAGGGAAAAACATCTATTGAGCATATATATAGTGCTGGTGATTGTGCAACCGTTACACATCTTTTAAAACCAGAACAAGCTTATATCCCATTAGCAACGGTAGCTAATAAATTTGGACGTATTGTAGGTGAAAATATTAGTGGAAAAGGAATAGAATATGAAGGTTCTTTAGGTTCTGCTTGTATTAAAGTATTAGAAATGGAAGCAGGTAGAACAGGACTTACAGAGAGCGAGGCTAATAGCTTAGGTATTAACTACAAAACAGTATTTATTACAGATAAAAACCAAACAGATTATTATCCAGGGCAAGAGAGTATATCTATTAAGCTTATATATAATGGAGATACAAAAGTTATTTTGGGAGCACAAGTTGTAGGTAAAAAAGATGCCGTACAAAGAACAAATGCCCTTGCCGTTGCAATTTATGCAAAGCTTACAACAGAGCAATTAGGTATGATGGATTTTTGTTATTCGCCACCTTTTGCTAGAACTTGGGATATTTTAAACAGAGTTGGAAATGTTGCTAAATAATTAAATATTACTAAATTAACAGTATAAAATAAAAATAACCTAAACTATCTATTTATATAGAGAATTTAGGTTATTTTTATGTAGATAATAAGTAGCATTTAATCACTTTTAAAAATAATCTTTAAGTAGATTATATATAGTTGGATTTATATTAAAGTTATATATTAGTTTTTGGAAATCTTCTATATTCTTTTTATTTTTTGTAAAATTTTTGTTTTTAACAGCTTTTATCATTATATTTTTTGGGGTGTGCTCCATATCTATAAATTCTATTATATTAGTTTTGTATCCACATAGTTTTAAAGCATCTGCTCTTAAATTATCTGTTAAAAGGGAAGAAAAACGCTCTTTTAATATACCATAGCTAAGCATAGAGGAGAGATTTTCATTTTTTATTTGTTTAAAAAGCTCGTGCTGACAGCAAGGTACGCTTAATATAACATCACAATTAAGTTTTACACCAAAATATATAGCATAGTCTGTTGCTGTATCACAAGCGTGGAGAGAAATTATCATATTTATGTTTTCAGATTTATTAATATTTTGTATATCTTCATTAAAAAATTGTAAGTTTTTAAAATCGAATTCTTTTGCTAGCTTATTACAATGGTCTACCACATCTTTTTTTAAGTCATATCCATTTATAGTTACATCTTTTTGTTTTATAATATTTAAATAATGATACATTGCAAATGTAAGATAACTTTTTCCACAACCCATATCTATTATTTTTGCATTGTTAGGAAGATTGCTTTCTATATCTTTTAACATTTCTAAAAACTTATTTATTTGTCTAAACTTTTTTTGCTTATGGCTTATTACTATACCATTTTTGTCCATTACACCTAGCTTATATAACCAGTCTATATATTCTCCTTCTTTTAGTATATAGTTTTTAGCTTTATTATGTGATTGAACTGTATTATCAGTAGTTACAGTTTTTTTAACACCTGTTATTTTAAAATCTCCTTTTTTGTTCATTAATAAAGTAAGGCTATTATTAGCTAATATATCGCATTGTTTAAAATTTTCTGTCATAAGGGTTATTATTTTTTTAAGTATTAATGAGCTATCTTCTATGTTTTCGTGTATTACTTTTTTATCTATATAATATATAAACTGAAAACAAAGTTTGTTTTTTAGTACAATTTTTTTTATATCAATTTTTTTAGGCAAATCTTCGCTCTTTTTAATAGGGTTACTTATAATTGCTTTTGCAAAGTAGTCTATATTTATAAAGTCTTGTAATTTATCTAAAATATCATCTTTTGTTATCATTTTTACCTCCTTATATTTTTATCCTACATTTCTTAAAACACAGTTTACATCAACATCTACTAAAATTATGTCATCGCCAATTCTTTTTATATCACACCAGCTTATAACATATTCTGTATCTTTTCCCCAAAAGCAAAATACTTTACAAGGACCTGCTACAATTATTTTGGTAATACAGCCTGTTTTTATATTAATGTCCACATCTGAAACAAAGCCAAGCCTTGCACCATCTTTTATATTTATAACTTCTTTTTGCTTTAAATCTTCTATACGAGCCATAAAAATCACCATTACCTTTTTAATAGAATATATGTAAAAAAGTAATGGTGTATGAGTATATAATGTATTAGTTAAGCTCTATTTGGTGGAAAACTTTCTTGCCCTTTTGTATTAATAATTTGTTATCTTTAAAATCGTCAAGAGTTATAGTATGTGTAATAGTATCTATTTTAATATCATTTAATTTAATACCCCCTTGTTCAACAAGTCTTCTAGCTTCACTTTTAGAAGGGGCAAGTTTTAATGTAAGTAAAGCATCTAATATATTAATACCATTTTCTAAAGTATTTTTTTCTATATTTGTAGTAGGGATAGAGCCACCAGATGCACCACCTGCAAATAACGCATTAGAAGCTTCCATAGCTTTTTTAGCTTCTTCCTCTCCGTGTACAATGTTTGTAACCTCATATGCTAATATTTCTTTAGCTTTGTTTATTTCGCTACCTTCTAAAGCACCAAGCTTTCTAACTTCGTCCATAGGTAAAAATGTTAAAAGACTTAAACATTTTTCTACGTCTTTATCGGAAACATTTCTCCAGTATTGGAAAAATTCGTAAGGTGTAGTTTTTTTAGGGTCGAGCCATACAGCACCTTTTTGTGTTTTACCCATTTTTATACCTTCACTTGTAGTTAAAAGTTTAAATGTAAGCCCATAAGAGTCTTTTTTATCCATACGTCTTATAAGCTCAACACCTCCTATAATATTAGACCATTGGTCGCTACCGCCTAACTGAAGCTTGCAGCCATATCTTCTATTAAGCTCTAAAAAGTCATAGCTTTGCATAAGCATATAGTTAAATTCAAAAAATGATAACCCTTTTTCCATTCTGCTTTTAAAACATTCTGCAGAAAGCATACGGTTTACAGAAAAATGTACACCAACACTTCTAATAAAATCTATATAATTTAAATTTCTAAGCCAATCGGCATTATTAACTATAATAGCTTTATCATCTCCAAATTCTATAAAACGTGATAACTGATTTTTAAAGCAATTTAAATTATGCTCTATTGTATCCATTGTCATCATTTGACGCATATCTGTTCTATGAGAAGGGTCGCCAACCATACCAGTACCACCACCAACAAGAGCAATAGGCCTATGCCCTGCCTTTTGTAGATGGCTCATTGCCATAACAGTTAAAAAATGTCCTGCTGTTAAACTATCTGCTGTTGGGTCAAATCCTATATAAAATGTAACACTTTCTTCTCCTAAAAGTTTTCTTACTTCATCTTCGTTTGTAGATTGCTCTATAAATCCTCTTTCTTTTAAAATATCATATACATTTTGGCTAGACATAATAAATTTCCTTTCTTAAATTAAAATATAGTAGAATAAAAAACGGATACCCAAGCCCAAAGGACGAGAATACCCGTGTTACCACCTTAATTTATAATGTAAAACATTACCTCAAAAGCCTATAAAGGAGCAACCCTTAAATATTCAAAAGGTGTAGGTTCTTTTATTTGTTCTATTAGCCTTGCACCAACCGACTAACTCTCTTAGTTGTAACCAAATAAAGCTTTGTCCTTTATCATCATATTTATAATATAAAATTTTACATATTGTATCACATAAATAATATAAATGCAAGGGATATTATTAAAAAATTTAAATATCTGTTGCAATATTAATAATTACCTCTACTGCTTTAACCATAGAGTCTACACAAACGTATTCGTAAGGTCCGTGGAAGTTATGTCCACCAGCAAAAATATTAGGACAAGGCAATCCCATAAAAGATAACCTAGCACCATCTGTACCACCTCTTATAGGCTTAGTATAAGGTGTTAATCCTGTTTTTTGTATAGCATTTTTAGCTTTTTCTACTATGTTCATATTATCTTTTAATATATCGTACATATTAAAATAACTATCTTCTAAATTTAGCTCTAAAAGATTATTATATTTTTTGTTTAAGTTGCTAACTATATCTATTATAGTTTGTTTTTTATTTTTAAACTCTTCTTTATCAAAAGCACGGATAATAATATCCATAGTAGTTTTTTCTACATTACCTTTTATATCTGAAAGATGATAAAAGCCTTCATAGCCCTTTGTATTACTAGGGGTTTCATTTGGTAACATAGATAAAAATTCGTTGGCTACCATTGTAGAATTTATCATAACATTAGTTGCATATCCTGGGTGAACATTTTTACCAGTAATATTAATAGTTGCATTAGCAGCATTAAAGTTTTCATAATTTATTTCTCCAGCACTACCACCATCTATTGTATATGCAAAATCACAGTCAAAATCTTTTACATTAAAATATGTTACACCATTTCCTACCTCCTCATCTGGAGTAAAGGCAAGTTTTATCTCTCCGTGTTCTATTTTAGGGTTGTTTTTTAAATATTCAAAAGCAGTTAATATTTCTGCTACACCGGCTTTGTCATCTGCACCAAGAAGTGTAGTTCCATCTGTAGTTATAAGTTTTTTACCTATATACTTATTTAAAGAAGGAAACTCCTCTGGAGAAAGAACTATGTTTTTTAATACAATATCTTTACCGTCATAATTTTCTATAATGTTAGGTTTTATATCTTTTCCAGAATAGTCTGGACTTGTATCCATATGTGATATAAATCCTATTTTGGGTACATTTTTATTTGTTGTGGCCTTTAATGTTGCAATTACATATCCATTTTTATCTATTTTTACGTCTTCTAGCCCTATATCTTCACATTTTTTAGCCAGTACTTTAGAAAAATCTCTTTGAGATTGCGTGGAAGGATAAGATGAAGAATAAGGGTCTGATGTTGTATCATATTTAATTAAAGTACAAAAATTATCTACAACTGTTTTTTCTATATTCAATGAGAATACCTCCTTTGAAAATTTTTATTTATTATAGTTACAATATTACTATATTTTAGGGTTAATTTTTACTAAATAAAAAAATATAAATATCTATTTTTAAATATAAACTACTTAAAATTTATTAAATTATATTATAAATAATTATAACATTAAAAGAAAATGTTGTCCACTAAGGTATAATATTTACTAGTATAAATTTATTTATTAAAATTTTTATTAAATAAATTTATAAAATTTATGACCAAAAAATACTATATATAATAGGAAGGAAAATAATTTTAAAAAAAATAAAAAAAGTGTTGACATTTCTATTAAAGTCTTATATAATAAGTATTGTCCTTGAGGGAAAGAAGTTCTACAAGGAATTAATATTTAATATGGAGGATTACCCAAGTGGTTGAAGGGTCCGGTCTTGAAAACCGGCAGGTCGTGAGAGCGGCGCCAGGGTTCGAATCCCTGATCCTCCGTCATTTTGTCTTGACTTAGCTTTGGGGAGAAGTACCCAAGTGGCTGAAGGGGCTCCCCTGGAAAGGGAGTAGATCGTTAATAGCGGTGCGTGGGTTCAAATCCCACCTTCTCCGTTTTAACAAAAACAACTTTAAAAAAATAAAAAAGTTGTTGACAAGATGAAAAAAATATGTTAAACTAATCTAGTCGTCAAAAAAAGTGGCAAAAACTAACAATATTGAACATTGAAAACTAAATAATCAAAAAAGTGAATTAAACAACCCGAAGA
>NZ_CAUWHO010000030.1:0-25399 GCF_963558545.1 uncultured Tyzzerella sp.
AAAACACATATATAATTTTTATTCAAAAATATAAGCCATACCTTAATTGTAATAACCAATTTTTTAGCTACTTTGTACCTAAAAATAGGTATTCCTAAATATTTTTTCCATAAAAATTAATATAAAAACACATATATAATTTTTATTCAAAAATATAAGCCATACCTTAATTGTAATAATAAAGCCGATATAAATATCGGCTTTTAGTACTATCTTTCTATAATTATACCGTGAGCAATACCTGCTATACTTTCTCCTTGTTGTATACTTGTAGGGCTCATTAAAGCTCCTGTTGGTATAAACAAAATTCTATTAAGCTCACCCTTTTTTAGCTTATCATATATCATACCTGCAAAAGTTGTGCCAGCACAAGCACAACCACTCCCACCACTATGAGTATCTTGTGTATTTTTATCAAATATCTCTATACCACAATCAGTGTAGTTTTTAGATATATCATACCCTGCTTTTTGTACCAATTCTATTGTAAGTTGTTTTCCTACATAGCCTAAATCTCCGGTAAAAATCATATCATAATAATCTGGTTGTATGTTAAAATCTTTTAAATTATTTATAATAACATCAGCTGCTGCTGGTGCCATAGCACTTCCCATATTATTAGCATCTTTTATACCTAAGTCTACTATTTTACCTGTTGTTATTCCTTTTATTTTTATGCTTTTACCTGTATCTGATAAAATTAAGGCTGCTGCTCCTGTTACTGTCCAGGTAGAAGTTAGTGGACGTTGTGTACCAAGTCCTAAAGGAAACCTAAACTGTTTTTCTGCTGCACAAAAATGACTAGATGCACCTACAAGTATCTTTCTTCCTACTCCACTTTCTATATTAATAGCACCAAGAGCCATTCCTTCCCCTATTGTAGAACAAGCACCAAATATACCAAAAAATGGTACATTTAAATCTCTTATAGCATAGTTAGAACCACTACTTTGGTTTAATAAATCCCCTGCATATATATAATCTATATCGCTAAATTGCAATTTTTCTTTTTGCATAACTAGCTTCATATTTTCATTTACCATTTTGCTTTCTGCTTTTTCCCAACTATCCTCTCCACATAAACTATCTTCTAAAATAACATCAAAATAGTCTTTTAAAGGTCCTTCTCCCTCCTTTTTCCCTACAGTAGATGCTGTATTTATTATAAAAATATCTTTATCAAATATTGCCGATTGTTTACCAATATGTTTGCCCATATATATCTCCTTAATATTTCACAAAATAATATACAAGTCCAACTAAAACAGACGCAAGTGTACCATATAATATAACTGGCCCTGCTACAATAAATATTTTTGCACCAAGTCCTAGTATAAATCCTTCTTTTTTAAACTCTAAAGCAGGAGATGTAACAGAATTTGAAAACCCTGTAATAGGTACTATAGAACCTGCCCCTGCAAAGTGTCCTATTTTTTGGTAAAGCCCAAGGCCTGTTAGTAAAGATGCTAAAAATATAAGTACCATAGAGGTATACATACCAGTTTCACTTTTAGATAGTCCGTACTTATCTAGCATATTCATTATAACTTGTCCAATTGTACAAATAAGTCCACCTACTAAAAATGCCCTTAAACAATCTTTTCCTATATGGCTATTAGGCGAAAGTTCCTTTACTCTTTGTTGGTATTGTTGCTCAAGCTGTTGTTGTTTTTTAGATTTTTCCATAATGTCCTCCTACATATAATAAAAACTAGGTATTCTAGAATATATTATAGAGCCTATTAGCTTTCCTATAGCTACTGCTACTATAAAATATTTAAGCCCTGTTTGTACCCTACCACGCCTTGTAAGTATTGGTATAACATTTAATATCTCAGCTAAAGACACTGCTAAACAGCCATAAAATATGCCAATACAACAAGCATATAAAACTACAAAAACTTTGCCTATTGGCAAATAAAAATTAAATATCATAGACGATGTACCAATAATACCACCTAATATAATTGCCTCTTCATAAAGCTTTATTTTATCTTCTGTCCTTGTTTTTTGTGCAAGCCTTGGCACTACACCTATTATTGTTATAAATGCAAAAACGGCACCAGATATTATTACACCAGATGCAAAAGCCAGTATTACAACCAAAATATATTTAAATATTTCCATCTTTATTATTACCACCTTTTGTCTTTTCTACATTTAATGTATCTATAACATTATCTGTAACATTTGCCTCATAAGTAGACATTTCTACCTCTATTGGCGTTGGGTCTGTTGTTATCTTTTTACCCATAAAGTGATTAAAAAATACTATTATACCAACGGCTAATCCAATAGAATATGGTATATCCAAAATCATAGGGTTTTCTATCCTCTCATTAAAAAATATATAATAGTAATTTTCAAACACTTTAGACATTTGTGCATCAGAGTGAAAGCTCATAATTGCTGTTGTAGACCCTGCTAAAAGTATTATTGTAACTGCTATCACTTTTAAAGTTTTAATAAAAGATTTATTTTTTTCTTTTACTGGAGAATATTCTAAAACGGTGTCCATCTCTCCTACATTATTTATAGTATATCCAGGCATAGCTTTATCTAATGCGTTTATTATATCAATAATGGATATTAAGTAATTTTTTTGGTCTTCTTCTTTTATCTCCATTATTTTTATATTTTTTACTCTCTTTAATATTTCATCTGGAGCATAAACTTCTGCAATATCTTTTATATAAACTTTTTTTACTTCAGATAAAGATACCTTTTTAAATGGTTTCACATATATATCCAATATTATCACCCACTTTAACAAATGTCCCATTATATTCTTCTTTTTTATTACTACTTGTAAAATATATTAAACATACTATACTAACAATAAGTACTAATATTAATATAAATTTATACTTAAAAAAAATATATATCCCTCCTTATAATTAATATATATAATATTTTTTACAAAAATTATAAATTTATTCATTAATAATTTTTCCTTTAAAAATATAATTTATATCTTAACTGTACTTAAATAAAAAAAGACATAATGAACAAATCAATATGCCTTTTTATATTAATAACTAATGTTCAAAACAGCTACCACCTATAAACTCTCTAATAATAGAATTAGGCGGAATAAAATCTAAACAACTTATAGGTAAAAAACTATCTAAAAATTTTATAAGCCTTGTAGCCTCGCTATATTCTTCTTCATCTTTTGTTATTTTATATAATAGAGGGTCGGCAAAAGGTTTTAAAACTGCTAGTTCATATATTAATGCCGAATTAAATATAACGTCTGCCTCCCCTTGAAATGGAAATATATTTTTTACCTCACCTTTAATTACATCAGACCATATTTTTATAGTTTTATTAACACCAAAACCTCTAAAATAATGGTCTCTTACAAGCCTTCTAAAAATCCTTGCATCTCTTGTAGATATTCTATTATGGCTATCTATGTTAAGTTGAGTTAAAGCACTTATAAATATTTTAAATTTATCTTTTTTATCTATGTTTTGGCTTATTTTTTCATTAAGTCCGTGTATCCCCTCTATAATTATTACTTCATTTTCTTTTAATGTTATAGTTTTACCTTTTTCTCTTTTACCTGTTATAAAATTAAATTTAGGTATTTCTGTTGGTTCTCCTTTTGTAAGACTTTCCATATCTTTGTTAATCCTTAAAACATCTAAAGATTCTAAACATTCAAAATCTGGCTTACCATCTTCATCTAAAGGGACATCATCTCTATTTAAATAATAATTATCTAAAGATATAACATATGGTTTTATCCCATTTACTTTTAGCTGAACACATATCCTGTTAGCAAAAGTTGTTTTACCAGAAGATGAAGGCCCTGCTATTAAAACTACTTTTTTATTATTTTTTGTTATCATATCTGCAATATTTGCTATTTTCTTTTCTTGTAAAGCTTCAGATATTAATATAATATCTTTTATACGTTCCTCACATATGGCCTTATTTAAAGAGCCAACATAATCTATACCTATAATCTTTGCCCAACTAGCAGATTCTTCAAAAACTTCTATTAACTTTTTAATATTTTTATACTCTGCAAGTTCTTTAGGATTATTTCTATCTAAAAAGTTTAATGTAAAACTATTATTTTCATTTTTTATAAGTTTAAATCCAGTTAAATCTTTTGTATCTATTGCCATATGCCCGTATAAATAATCATATGTATCTTCTAGTTTATATAAATTTATAGATGACTTTCTTACAAAACTAAGACCATTTGCCCTATCATACATTTTGTATTTATTTAAAAGCTTAATACACTCATTAGTAGGTACATTTATTTTTTTAATTGGCTTATTTTGTATGGCTGTATTAATCATATAATTTGATATTTTATCTAGTAAATCTTGAGTTATTTCTACGTTTTCTATTTCACAAAACCAGTTTTGATTAATAGAATATTTTATAAATATCCTTGTATCTTCTCCCAAAATATTTCTTATAGCATTTATCATTAATAATGATACACTTCTTTTATATGTTAAATAAGAATGTTTATTTGTTATATCTAAAAACTCTATTTCACAATCTTCATCTATTTCTTTTAAAAGTTCAATATTTTCATTATTAATTTTTGCTAAAAATATAGGATAATTAAACTTATCTTTAATTTCTTCTTTTATATCATACAAGGTAGTACCTGCTTTTAATGTTTTTTGTAAAATTTGTTCATTATTATATCTTATTTTTACGTTTATATCTTTCATAAAAGACCCCCTTTATACAATATTTAACGTTTGACCATTAACACTAGATGTAATACATTCTATATTCATATTAAGCTTTCTTGAACAACTATTTATGTAATCACATATAACAGGTACAATAATAGCTTCACTTGCATAATGTGTTGCATCTATAAGACATAAGCCTAAGTCGTTAGCTACTTGAGAATTGTGATATTTTATATCTCCTGTTATGTATACATCACAACCCTTAGATATAGCTTGTAACATAAAATCTACCTCACCACCAGCACCAGTACATATACCCACTTTTTTAATAGGTGAACCTAAATCACCAGATACTACTAACTTGTTTAAATTTAATATTCCCTTTACTTTTTCTATTAAATTACTAAATGGGATAGTCTCTTCAAGCTCTCCTACTCTACCAAGACCTACTAGGCTATTATCTTTTTCAAACAAATTGCTAACCTTTTCAAGATTTAAAAGCTTTGCAAATGTATCGCTAGTACCATTTATAGCTATATCTAAATTAGTATGAGCAGAAAAAACACAAATATTATTTTTTACAAGCTTTATAATCCTGTTGCCTAGTGTATCTGATGCCTTTATAGATTTTATCCCTTTAAAAATAAATGGGTGATGAGTTATAATCATATCACATTTTTTATCTATTGCCTCATCTATTATTTTATCATCTATGTCAAGAGCTACCAATATTTTACTTATTATTTTGTTTTCATCTCCTACCATAAGACCTACATTGTCCCAATCTTCTGCTAAATTAGGGTTTGCATATTCTTCCATAATATTTATAATATCACTGCATTTTACAGACATTTTAAAACCTCCTTATACATTTTTATATTTTTTTCTATTTCTAAAATACGGCTTTCCACATTAGTTTTTTTTATATTTCTTAAAACTATTTCCATTTTATACACTTGGTCTTCTATATATTCCTTTAAAATTTTGCATTTATTAGCTATTTCAAACTTTCCAAATATATATTCTTCATTTTTATATAAAACATCTTCTTTTCCTTTTATAGCCTTTATTATAGTATAATATTTACCATCATCTTTTAACATTTCATCGTCTATTATTTTAAAATTATTATTATGTAAATATTTTCTTACCTTGTCTATATCTTTTTGTGGTTGCAGTATTAGTTCCTTTGCATTTTCTGTTATATCTTTTCCATTTTGTAAAATATCTATCATAAGCATACCACCCATACCTGCTATAATAATAGTATCAACCCTATCTTGCAAATTTATTTTTTCTAATCCATTTCCAAGCCTTGTTTGTATACTATCTTGTAGGTTATATTTTTTAATATTATCTTTAGCTTTTTGTAAAGAACCTTTAGATATATCACAGGCTATACCACTTTTTATTTTATTATTTTTGTATAAAAAAATTGGTATATATGCGTGGTCTGTACCTATATCTGCTATAATACCATTTTTTGTAACTTTTTGTGCTATTTTATTTAATCTATAAGATAATTCCATATTAACCTCATTTATTTTATTAATTTAAAAAATGTACCCATAAAATATGAGTACATTTTAACACAAATTTAAATTAAAAACAACATTATTTTATAGCATTTTGGAATGCCTTCATCATAGCATCATCTTCAGATAGTCCTTCTTCTTTAGCTAATTTTATATTTTCTATAACTTGTTTATAAGCTTTTGGTATAACTTTTATAAATTTATTTATTTCTACATCAAAATTATCTAATAGTTTTTTAGCTTTTTGACTATTTGTATATTTATAATGATTTTGCAACATTTGTTTTAAATCTTCTTTATCTTCATTATTAAGCTCTTCTAAAAGAATAAGCTCCATATTGCACTTATCAGAAAAATTTCCATCTTGGTTGTAAACATAAGATATACCACCACTCATACCAGCACCAAAGTTTCTACCAGTTTTACCTATTATTAAAACTTTACCTCCTGTCATATATTCTAATCCGTGCTCACCTATACCCTCTACAACAGCTATAGCACCACTATTTCTTACACAAAAACGTTCTCCAGCTATACCGTTTATATAAGCTTCACCTTTTATAGCTCCAAATAAAGCTACATTACCTATTATAACATTTTCCTCTGGAACAAGGTTACTTTTTTCACTTGGTGTAACTATTATTTTACCACCACTAAGCCCTTTACCTACATAGTCGTTACAATCTCCTAAAACTTTCATTGTAACTCCATTTGCCAAAAATGCACCAAAGCTTTGACCGGCAGAACCCTCAAAAGTTAGATTTATAGTATCATCTTTTAACCCTTGCTCACCTTTTACTTTTGTTATATCACTAGATAAAACTGTTCCACAAACACGATTAGTATTTGTTATATTAAATCTAGCATTAACCACTTTATCTTCATATATAGCTGGTTCACATAATTTTAATAATGTATTATAATCAAATGATTGTTCTATATTATGGTTTTGTGGAGTGTTAAAAAATCTTTCTTTATCTGATACACTACCTTTTGGTTGGTACAAAATACTTGATAAATCTACTGTTTTAGCCTTATAGTTATCTACCTTTTTAGGCACTAGCTTTTCTACACGCCCTACCATTTCTTCTATTGTTCTAAAGCCTAGCCTTGCCATTTGCTCTCTTAAATCCATAGCAATAAATCTCATAAAGTTTTCTACGTGCTCTGGCTTACCTTTAAATCTTTTTCTAAGCTCAGGGTTTTGCGTAGCAACTCCAACAGAACAAGTATCCATATGACAAACTCTAAGCATAGCACACCCTATTGTTATTAATGGAGCAGTGGAAAAACCAAACTCTTCTGCACCAAGTAAACAAGATACTAAAACATCTCTACCTGTTAGCATTTTACCATCTGCCTCTAAAACAACCCTATTTCTAAGGTTATTTAGCAATAATGCTTGATGAGTTTCGCTAAGTCCAAGCTCCCAAGGTAACCCTGCGTGTCTTATACTTGTTCTTGGAGCTGCACCTGTACCACCATCATATCCACTTATTAATATAACATCTGCTAAACTTTTTGCAACTCCAACAGCAATAGTACCAACACCAGCCTCACTAACTAATTTTACACTTATTCTAGCATTTCTATTAGCATTTTTCAAATCGTGTATAAGTTGTGCCAAATCTTCAATAGAATATATATCGTGGTGTGGCGGTGGAGATATAAGAGAAACACCAGGTGTAGAGTTTCTTGCTTTAGCTATCCAAGGATATACTTTCTTACCTGGTAAATGGCCACCTTCTCCAGGTTTTGCTCCTTGTGCCATTTTTATTTGTATTTCTACGGCATTTTGTAAATAATTTATAGATACACCAAAACGTCCTGATGCTACTTGTTTTATAGCAGAACATTTAGAATCTCCGTTTTCCATAGGTACAAATCTTTCTGGTATCTCTCCACCTTCGCCACTATTAGATTTAGCACCTAATCTATTCATAGCAATAGCCAAGCATTCGTGTGCTTCCTGGCTTAATGAGCCATAGCTCATAGCCCCTGTTTTAAACCTTTTTACAATACTTTCTACACTTTCTACTTCATCTATGTTAATAGGCTTATCATCAAAACGTACATCTAGCATACTTCTAATAGTACATAGTCCTTCGTTATGACTATCCATAATTTTGGCATATTCTTTATATATGTTATAATCTCCTTCTCTAACTGCTTTTTGTAGCAACGTTACAGTTTGAGGGTTAAACATATGGTATTCCCCATTTTTACGCCATTTGTAATCTCCACCATATAATAAGTCTTCATTATTTAAAAAGGCTTCATCGTGTCTTATTCTAGTTTCTTTTTCTATATGTTCTAAGTCTATACCACCTATTCTTGTTGTAGTATTTGTAAAAAATTTATCCACAACATTTTCACATATACCAAGGGCTTCAAATATTTGTGCTCCTTGATAACTCTGAAGTGTAGATATACCCATTTTAGACATTATCTTTATAATACCTTTTGTAACAGCTTTAGAATAAGTTTTTATAGAGTTTTTTCCATCTTCAAAAATATCTTCTATAGTTTCAAAAGCTAAATATGGATTTATAGCATTAGCACCATACCCTACTAAAAGTGCAAAATGATGTACCTCTCTAGGCTCTGCAGATTGTAAAACTATACTTGTTTTTGTTCTATTCCCTGTATTTATCAAATGATGGTGTACACCTGAAGATATTAATAATAAAGGTATTGGCATATTGTCTTTATCTACACCTTTATCCGATAAAATTAATATATTAGCACCATTTTTAACTTGCTCATCAACTTGCCTAAACACGTTATCAATAGCATCTTTCATAGTAATTTGATTTTTATTATAAACTATTGATATATTAGCCACTTTAAAATCTTTATTAAGATTTTTTATTTTTGCAAATTGTTCATTTGTAAGTATTGGCGTATCAAGCTTTAATCTTTTACAATTTTTACTATTAGGTTTTAATAAATTACCTTCACTACCAAGATAAGATATAGTACTTGTTACTATTTGCTCTCTTATAGCATCTATTGGAGGATTTGTAACCTGTGCAAAAAGCTGCTTAAAATAATTATATAAAAGCTGTGTTCTTTCAGAAAATACTGCAAGTGGAGCATCATTACCCATAGCACCTATTGGGTCTTCTCCTTTTTCTACAATATCTTTTATAGTAAGCTCTATATCTTCTTTTACATATCCAAAGGCTTTTTGTCTTGTAAGTAAATCTAAACTTTCTTTATCTTCTACTTGTGCATTTTCTATATCATCTAAACATACTAAATTATCTTTAAGCCAATCTCCATAAGGATTTTCTGTTGCTATTTTTTCTTTTATATCACTATCTTCAATAATTTCACCTTTTTTAGTATCTACAAGCAACATTTTACCTGGTGTAAGCCTATCTTTTTTAACAATATTCTCTTCTTTTATAGGTAAAACACCAACCTCTGATGATAATATTAAATAATCGTCATTTGTTACATAATATCTAGCAGGTCTTAATCCATTTCTATCAAGAGTAGCACCTATTACATCTCCATCTGTAAAACCAATAGCAGCAGGTCCGTCCCAAGCCTCTCCCATTAAACTATTATATGCATAAAAATCTCTTTTTTCCTTGTTCATATTATCATCATTTTCCCAAGGCTCTGGTATAGCCATCATAATAGCTTTAGGCAAGCTATACCCACAAAGATTAAGCATTTGTATATAGTTATCAAGCATAGCAGAGTCGCTACCGTCTTCATTTATAACTGGTAATATTTTTTCTAAATCTTCATCTGAAAAAACATCTGTTTCAAACATTTTTTCACGAGCTTTTATCCAGTTTACATTACCTCTAATAGTATTTATCTCTCCATTATGTATAAGGTATCTATTAGGGTGTGCTCTTTCCCAACTAGGAAACGTGTTTGTACTAAAACGTGAATGAACTAGAGCTAAAGCACTTTCAAAATCTAAATCTAATAAATCTATATAAAATTTATCTACCTGTTCTGGAGTTAACATACCTTTATATACAATAGTTTTACAAGATAAAGATGTAAAGTAAAAATAAGGGTCATTATTATCTTTATTATATCTTATTTCTTTTTCTGCTCTTTTAGATATTATAAAAAGCTTTCTTTCAAAATCTTCTTCTGTTTTTAAATTATCTGCCTTTTTAATAAACACTTGCATAATATAAGGCATAGAATTTTTAGATGATTTTCCAATACACTTGCTATATGTAGGAACTACCCTAAAACCTAATATTTGTTGATTTTCTTCTTCTATTATACTTTTAAGCCTTTTTACAGTATTTTCTCTTATATCTTGATTGTGAGAACAAAAGAACATACCTATACCGTATTCTTTTTCTTTAGGTAAATCTATGCCCTCATTTTTACATACCTTTTTCATAAATTTGTGAGGTATTTGAGTTAAAATACCAGCACCGTCACCTGTATCTTCTTCACTGCCAACTCCACCTCTATGAGTAAGATTTTTAAGTATTTTTATAGCATCTGTTATTATATTATGGCTTTTTTTACCTTTTATATTTGCAATAAAGCCTATTCCACAGTTATCGTGCTCAAATTGTGGGTCGTAAAGTCCTTGTTTTTTTGGTAAACTATAATTCATAAAAATTCACCCTTTCTATTTTTAATATATATTAAACTTTAACCATATAATCTTAATAAATATGTTGTATCAATTATTTTAATATATTTTTATTAAAAAATCAATAAATTTATACTTTTTTGACTTTTATTTTAAAATTTAATTCATTTTAATAGACTTATAAATAAATTTAGTATTATTTTTGCAGTTATTTTTTTATTTAAATTCATTTTTCAGAAAATTTATTTTTGCCACATTTCAATTATTTTAAATTTTATTTTTATAGGTATGTTGTTTTTATCTTCTGCTTTTGTTACTATATCATATTCTGTATCTGTTAAAATACTTTTTAAAAGCTCTTTATCTTCCTTAGGCACTTCCTTAACACTAGCATCTACAAAGCATAATGGTGGAAACATAACACACCACCAGTTTTTACCTTTAGCATTACCTATCTCTACTTTTAAGGCCTCATATTCTCCAGCAGGTAAAACAACATCTCCATATTGTTTTGTAGGAAAATTATCAAAAGATATTTTAGCATTAACATCATAACTATATCCATTTTCTATTATTATTTCTTTTGCCTTTTTCTCTATTTTATCCAAGTTTTGTAACAAAATTATTCTTGTTTCATCTTTAGACATACTACTATGTAATTGGTTTTCTAGCATTTTTACTATACCGTCTTTTACTTTTATTTTTAATTGTTGGTCGTAGTCCTCATCACTATTTGCTAAAACGTGTAACCTAATAACTTCATCTGCTATACCTTTTTGTATATTATATGAATAGCTTTTTGTAAATAGCATAAATACCATCGTTATAAATGTTCCTATAAATATTGATAATAATAATATATTTTTTTCTCTTTTTAATATATTCATAATATTTTCTCCTTAAAAACTAATCTTATATTTATTATTACCATATTTTTCTAATATATACATAACTTTTATAAACATTTTTTATACTTAATTTTTTAAATATAATGTATTAAAATAAATAGATAAAAAACTCCTTTTAAAAGGAGTTTTTTATCTATTTATTTTTTCTTATATTATCTATCATATCTTTTTTAAGGTTGTATAGTTTTAAAGATAAATCTACTGGTAAAATATGTGGGTTTATAAGCCTTTTATATTCATTCCAAAGGCTTGCTTTTTCTTCTTCACAGTATTTTTTTATATCCATAGTTTCTCTTTTTTCAAAAACACATTCTCCGTCTAAAAATACTGGTTGCAAAAGCTCTTTTGTATAATATTCATTAGCCTTTAACGTCATTGTTTTCCAAGTATTTATAGGGTGAAAAATAGTTAAATCTTCATTTTCATTTATAGTTTCATCTTCAAGGCAAATAAGGTCTGCTTTTATCTTATTAGTAGCCTTATCATAAAGTCTAAATATTTTTTTAATACCAGGATTAGTAACTTTATCTGGATTTTCTGATAATTTTATCTTTGGCAACATTTCTCCGTTAAATTCTTCTGCACACAGCTTATAAACACCACCAAAAGCAGGACAATCACTAGATGTTATAAGATTTGTACCAACACCCCAAACATTTATTTTCGTACCTTGTTGTTTTAATGAAGATATAATATTTTCATCTAAATCGCTAGATGCAGCTATAATAGCATCTTTAAAGCCTTCTTTATCAAGCATAGTTCTAGCTTTATCTGATATATATGCTAAATCTCCACTATCTAAACGTATACCATAATTTTTAAGCTCTATACCTTTTTCCTTCATTTCTTTAAAAACTTTTATAGCATTTGGTACACCACTTTTTAAGGTATCATATGTATCTACTAGTAATATACATCTATTAGGAAAAATATCTGCATAAGTTCTAAATGCTGTTATCTCGTCCTTAAAACTCATTATCCAACTATGTGCGTGTGTACCAGATATAGGTATGTTAAACATTTTACCAGCAAGCACATTACTAGTAGATGTACACCCACCTATTACGGCTGCCCTAGCACCATATGTCCCAGAATCTGGACCTTGTGCTCTTCTAAGACCAAATTCCATAACAACATCACCTTCTGCTGCCCAAGCCACTCTTGCCGCTTTTGTAGCTATAAGGCTTTGGTGATTTATTATATTTAATATAGTTGTTTCTACAAACTGAGCTTCTATAATAGTAGATTTTACTCTTATTAAAGGTTCTCCAGGAAATACTATTGTACCTTCTGGTATTGCATAAATATCTCCTGTAAATTTAAAAGTTTTTAAATATTCTAAAAAGTTTTCTTTAAATATATTAAGACTTCTTAAATAATTGATATTTTCATCATCAAATTTTATATTTTTTATATAATCTACCACTTGTTCTAGCCCACAAGCTATTGCATACCCATTATTACTTGGATTTTTTCTATAAAACATATCAAAAACAGCCTTTTTGTTATGTTTATTATCTTCAAAATATCCTTGCATCATTGTCAACTGGTAAAGGTCTGTCATAAGAGTTAAATTGTTATTCATAACGTCCTCCATATAATTAAACCTACCAAAAAAGGTAGGCTTAATCAAAATATTAAAAAATTGTTTTATTCTCTGTTTACACGAACTCTAAATGTTTCATCATATTTTTTACCATTTTCATCTTGAGCATATATAGTATATCTTATGCTACTTCCAACTTCTTCTGCTGGAAATTTAAGCTCCCAAGTGTATTCATCTCCACTTACACTAGAATAAGAAGTTTCATATGCTATTCTAGCACCCTTATTATCTTCTACCCAAACTTTAGATATAGCTTTATTAGTATATACAGCTATTCTTATATATTCATTTTTATAAACTTCAGGTGTTTTTAAGTTATAATCATATATTTTACCAGTATCCTGTCTATCTAAATAAACATTTAGTTTTGTAGATGTTTCTTTACCATTTTTATCATAAGCTACAACTTTTAACCTATCTTTATTAGATGTTGTTACTGTAACTCTTGCTTCCCATTCTCTAATAGAGCCATCATTATCATAGTTAGTAACTTTTGTCAACTCTTGGCTACCTTCAAATACTTTAATATGGTCTGCCTCACCTGTTGTTCTAATTATAAATTTAACATTATCTCCAGATACAGCACCAATATCTCTTTGTTTAGTATTTAGTATAACTAAATCTCCTCTACTATATGTAGAAGCACTAAAGCTTAGATTTTCTTTTACTTTTTCTTTATCCTTATTATATGCAGCTACATAAAATCTGTTTCTACCACTATTTTTAACAGGTATATCCATTTCCCAAATATACCCACTACTATTTTTTATATCTGCAAATCTTGTTTCGTCTACAATTCTATCATTTTCATCTAATACTTCTACTCTATCAATATCTGATGATGTTTTTACAATAATACTAATAGTTTCATCTATATATACATCGTCATTTAAAATAAATGTATCGTATATTTTAAGTTTATCATTTGAGTTGCCACTACCAGCACCACCAACATTTATTTTTAATGTTTCATAATTAGTTTCATATCCAGTTGAAGAATTACCAGGGTATGCTTTAAATTCTATATCCCCTCTATCCTCCATAGTAATCTCTGTTTCAAAAACTCTACGGCTATTATCATTATCTACTAGTTTGTAATTATATAATTCAATTAATCTTTCTTTTTTAGAAGAATCTATTCTTACTCTGTCTGTATTAGCATTAGCCTCTATAACTAATTTAACCTTATCACCTCTACCTACTTCTTTTTTATCTGCTGTAAAAGATGTAATTTTAGGTTTTATATTACCATTTACACTAATAGCACAAACTTTATAAGCATTAGGGTCTTCATTATATGTAGTTAAATTTCCAGGTACAGCTTTTAAAGATTTAAATACACTTTTTGTAACATTAGGCGTCCAAGGAATAGAAAATAACCTTGTTCCATCTGCATTAGTACTATATGTATTAGCTTCTGCAATAATATTATTGTTTTCATTTATGTCTAAAATTTTTATTCTATCTGTTATGTTGCTTGTTGTTACTGCAATATTTATTTTTTCTCCACTATTAACAGTTGTTTTATCTGGCACAATGTTTAAAACAGTAGGTTCATCTGCAATAATATTTACAGTTCTTGTAGAATTATCCCAAGTTACTGGATTGCCTAAAGCCTCGCTAAGCATTCTTACAGGCATCATCATTCTATTTTGTATAACAGCTGAAGGTGTGTCAAAAGTAGATGCTTTACCATTTACTGTTACAATGTTAGTACGCATAGTATGTACTACAACTCTGTCGCCTTTTCTTAGAGTAGTTGTTTCTGTTTGTTTGTTCCACTCAACAATAGCCCCAAGAGTTTCTGCTGTTTTTCTAAAAGGTACCATAGCTCTTTGGTTCATAATTTGTGGCTGTGCATCATCATATGCAATAAGTAAACCATTTAGCTTAACGTACACAGGCTCTGCTGCAAAAACATTAAAGCTAGGAACTAACATTGTTAATATTAATGCTAAGGATATAGCGTATCTTTTTATTTTATTAACCATATATTTCATTTCCTTTCATATTATAATACAATTAAATTATATCATATATTGTAGCTTGTAACATTTCCAATTAATAACATATTTATTACATTTAGGTTACAAGTTATTTTATACCGTATTTTTCTCTATAAGCTATCATTTTGTCTAAATATTCTTTACCGTCTATTACATCATTTTTAATAGCCTCTATAATATCTATAATAGTAACAATAGGGTATACTTTTATACCAAATTCTTCATAAACTTCTTGTATAGCAGATTTTTCATTGTTACCTTTTTCCATTCTATCAACGGATATAATAACAGAATCTACCGTTACATTAGCCGAATTTTTTAAGATAGGTAAACTTTCTCTTATAGCAGTACCTGCTGTAATAACATCTTCTATAATAGTTACTCTATCCCCATCTTTAAGGCTATATCCTACCATAACACCACCTTCGCCGTGGTCTTTAGCTTCTTTTCTATTAAAACAATAGTTTAAGTTTTTGTTATAGTCTTTATATAAAGCAGATGCAACTGTTACACAAAGCGGTATACCTTTATATGCAGGGCCAAATAACACATTGCTATCTATTCCGTTTTCTTCCATACATTTTGCATAAAAATATCCTAATTTATTTATTTGCTCTCCTGTGTTGTAATTACCTGTATTAATAAAATATGGTGTATTTCTTCCACTTTTAGTTACAAAATCACCAAAAGTTAAAACACCAGAGTCACACATAAATTTAATAAACTCATCTTTATAGCTCATTTTTTATCCTCCAATATAATGAAATCTAAGTTATATAAACTAATTATAATACATTTTT
Source organism: uncultured Tyzzerella sp. (assembly GCF_963558545.1). NCBI lineage: Bacteria > Bacillati > Bacillota > Clostridia > Lachnospirales > Lachnospiraceae > Tyzzerella > uncultured Tyzzerella sp. Next base: position 16,114 of record NZ_CAUWHO010000030.1, read on the forward strand.
AAAATTTTACAATGTTTAATTTACTTTTTTTTATTTTTGTTATAAAATGTTACTGTATTTAAGAAAGGAGTTTATTATGACAAATAAAAATAAAGGAATATTTTTTATTATATTATCGGCTTTAGGGTTTGCTCTTATGAGCCTTTTTGTAAAGCTATCTGGAGATTTACCTTCTATGCAAAAAAGTTTTTTTAGAAATTTAGTTTCTTTAATTTTTGCATTTTTTATTATAAAAAAATCTAACATAGGGTTTAAATGTAAAAGAGAAAATATCCTCCCATTAGTATTACGAGCTTCCTTTGGCACACTTGGTATAATATTTAACTATTATTCAATACAAAATTTAATATTGTCTGATGCTACTATGCTTAATAAACTTGCTCCATTTTTTGTAATTATTTTTTCATTTTTTATTTTAAAAGAAAAAATTAAGCTATGGCAAGTTTTATCTATATTAATAGCATTTTTAGGTAGTTTATTTATTATTAATCCAAATATTATAATAGGAATACTAAATAATAATTTACCTAAAACAACTCTTAATAGTTTACCTGCATTAGTAGGTGTTTTAGGTGCAATGTGTGCTGGTATTGCTTATACTATGATAAGGTTTTTAAGCCTTAGAGGTGAAAAAGGTCCTTTTATTGTATTCTTTTTCTCCTGTTTTTCTTGTTTAACTATTCTACCCTTTGTTCTATTAAATTTTTACCCTATGTCTATAAAGCAGTTAATATATTTATTACTTGCTGGTATTTTTGCAAGTCTTGGTCAATTTGCTGTAACAGCAGCCTATGCAAATGCACCTGCTAAAGAAATATCTATTTTCGATTATTCTCAAATTATATTTTCTGGCATATTAGGATATTTAGTATTTAACCAAAAACCTGATATATATAGCTTTATAGGATATTTTATAATTTGCTCTGTTGCTATATTTATGTTTTTTATGAATAATAAAAATAAATAAACATAAGTATATATATTTATTTTATGGTTAAAATATTTACATAAAATATTTTAATTTTAGAAGGTGAATATATGTCTAACTTAAATCAAATGGAAATAAATGCAATAAGAGAATGTGTGTCTAACCATATAACTATAGCTTCTAAGCTATCTTGCTATGCTACAAAAGCCTGTGAACCAGAGCTTAAAGAAATGTTTAAATCATCTAGCCTAAAGGCAGAACAATCTGCCCAAAAGTTAGTACAATTATTGTAGGAGGTTATTATGAACGAAAAAGATATGGTTTTAGATATTTTAACAGGTTTAAAAGCTAGTATAATTAGCTATGCAAAAATGATAACAGAATGTAGCGACTTAAATTTAAGACAAATTTTTCAACAAATGAGAAATGAAGCCGAAGAATCTCAATATAATTTGTACAAATTTGCAGAAAAAAAAGGATATTATATACCGTCACCTAAAGATACAGACTATGAAATACAAACATTAAAAAGCAAATTAACACAAGCTCTTACGGCTAAAAATGGTGCAGGGCCTATACCTGTTTTAAAATAATTCTTAAAGTTGGTTAATATTAACCAACTTTTTTTATATAAAATATCAAAAAGTTTATATTATAATATTTAAACATTTTTATTGACATATAGTTTCTTGTTAAGTATAATTATCATATAATAATAATTATTGTTTATGGAGGTGTTTATATGAATAATTGGAATGGCTTTAAAGAACTAGTATTAATAGAAAAAAAAGATGTTTGTGATACAATAAAATCTTTTTACTTTAAATCAAAAAATAATGAAAAATTACCTAAACACACACCAGGTCAATTTTTACCTTTTAAAATAAAAACAAATGATACCAAAATGAAAGATGTTATTAGAACATATAGCCTTTCAAATTTACCTAATGAAGAAATATATAGAATAAGCGTAAAAAAAATAGATGGTGGGTTAATGAGTACATATCTTCATAACAATTTGAAAGTTGGAGATTGTATAGAAGCTATGCATCCTAATGGTACTTTTGTATTAGATGAAAATTTACCTAAAGACACTCCTATTATTTTATTATCTGGTGGTATTGGCATAACCCCTTTATTATCTATACTTTTAGCTAATGCAAAAGATAGAAATATACATTTTGTACAAGCGGTTCAAAATTCTAGTATGCACCCTTTTGCTATTGATGTTGAAAATATCTGTAAAGAAAACAACTTAAAAAACACTATTTTTTATTCTAATCCTTTAAATACAGATACTCTCGGTAAAAATTATGATGTAGAAGGTTTTGTTACAAAAGACTGGATTAAAGATAACTTGCCTTTAAATGGTGCTTTTTACTTCTGTGGCCCTCCAATATTTATGGAACTATTAGAAAAAAATCTTTTAGAGCTTGGTGTACCACAAAATAAAATCAATTACGAAAGTTTTAGCTAATATTACTTGTAATAATAAAAACCACCCGTTAAACAGGTGGTTTTTATTATAAATAAGGGCTTTCTGCTCTAGCCTTTAGCCTTTCCCATCTTCTATCAACTTCTTTTTGCACACTTTCTATTATACTATTATATTTTTCATTTTTTAAATGTTTTGTTCTTCCCATTTTAAACAAATAATCTGTAATACTTAGTTTTTCTCCTTTATCTTCGGGGTTATAATTTATAGTAGTTATACCGTGCTCTATTTCATATAATGGGTGATAGCAACTTTTTACTGCACTTTCTATTACACTTCTTTCATATTTTGGCTCATCTCCCCAGTTTAAAGGGCAAGCAGATAAACATTTTATATAAGAAAGTCCAAATTTTTTACTGTATTCTTGAGCTTTTCTTGCTTTTCTTACAAAATCTGGTATATGGCTTTCTGCTACTGTTGCAACATATGGTATGTTGGTTGCTGCAAATATTTGTGGGTTATCTTTATGAAACATCTCTTTACCATATTCACATTCTCCTATATGACTTGTAGAGCTTTTTGCACCTTTTGGTGTAGAATAGGATAATTGATAGCCTGTGTTCATATATCCTCCGTTATCATATTCAAATATTATCATATTATGGTTTCTTATAGCACTTCCTAAAGCAGAGCCAAGACCTATATCAAGTCCACCATCACCAGAAACCATTATAAAAGTTATATCATCATTAGGCATTTCTCCTCTTTTTTGTTTTTCCTTATACATTTCTAAAAGTCCAGATAATGTAGCAGCACCATTTTGGAAAAGATTATGAACATAATTTACCTTAAAAGATGTTTTAGGATAAGATGTAGTAACAACCATTCCACATCCTGTTTGAAAAAGTAAAACTACATTACCCTCTATGCCACTTAATAAAAGATTTACGTTAACAGGTATACCACAACCAGGGCAAGCTCCGTGTCCTGGAGATATTCTTTTAGGCATAGCTGTTATATCTTTTACACTACCACCTGTAACATTAAATGTTTTTGTATCTTCATTATATTGCACTTTTGTTATATTAAGCTTTGTATCTTCTGCTTTTAAAGGCTCAAAAAACTTAGTATTTTCTTTTTCTATATTCCCTTCATATTTTCCTAAATAATCAAATCTTTTTACTTCATTACCTTCAAGGCAAGAAAAAGCCTCTTCAAAAAGGTTAATAGCATCTTCTACATAAAAATCTTTACCACTAAGTCCATATACACGAGTTATTACTTTTGTGTTTAGCTCCTTTTCTTGCAAACTAGCTTTTATTTCTATGCTCATATTTCCCCCACTAGCACCATAGCTATCTTGTCTATCAAGGCATATTAAAAGCTTAGTATCTTTGCACATTTCATATATATCATTTACTATCCAAGGGCGTAAAACTTTAAGTGTAAATGCACCTGCTTTTTTACCCTCTTTTCTCATTTTATCTACTGCCTCTTTAGCAGTTTCAAAAGTAGAGCCTAAGGCAAATATTAATACATCTGCATCTTTTGTTAAATATCCTTCCGATGTCTTATACTCTCTACCAGATATTTCTTTATATTCTTCAAAAAGTTTTGGTAAATATTCTTTGGCTTCTTCCATAGCTAAATTTAATTGATATTTGTTATTCATCAAATCTGGCTCGTTCATATAAGAGCCTATTGTTATAGGACTATCCATATTAAGAGCAGTATATTCTCTTTTACACTCTCCTATAAAATTTTGTATGTCTTTATCGCTATCAAAAATATGCGCTTTTTTCTTTTGGTGGCTTGTAAAAAATCCATCAAAAGCTATTATAACTGGTAAATTTACCTTTTCTGCTAATTTTAATCCTATTATATTAAAATCGTATACCTCTTGATTATCTTTAGCAAAAAGTATTATCCAACCAGTATTTAAGGCATACATTATGTCACTATGGTCCCCTTTTATAGATAAAGGTCCAGATACAGTCCTACAAGCAACGTTTAAAACCATAGGAAACCTAGTGCCAGACTGTACTGGAAGTTGCTCTAAGCTATATAAAAGTCCATTAGCACTTGTAGCGCTAAAAACTCTACCTCCCCCAACTGATGCCCCATAGCATACACCTGCTGCACTATGCTCTCCCTCTGTTGCTATTAGTTTTGTTTGGCTCTCTCCATCTGCTCTCATAAGGTCTAAATTTTCTGCTATTTGTGTAGATGGCGTTATAGGATAATATCCCATTATATGATAGTTTATCTGTTTACAGGCAATACTTGCAAGCTCGTTACCACTTTCAAATATAACTTTTTGTTTAAGCATACAACCCCTCCTTAAATATTGGTATCTTCTTTATAGCTTTCACTAGTTACAAAAGAGCTAGCACCTACTTTTTCAAAGTCTAGCTTATCTACTATCAAGTCTTTATTTCTTATATGCTGCTTAAATATATTTACATCTTTCTCTAATTTTGGCTCTAATGCATTGGTAGGACATATTTGTGTACATCTCATACACCCTTTACAATGATGATAATCTATACCTAAATTTACCATACTTTCTTTCCCTTTATATTCTCCTTTTACAAATTGAAAAGCAATATCAGGACAAGTGCTATCACAAAGACCACAGTTTATACATTTATCTTTTATAAATATAGGGACATATCCTTCTCTACTAGCAGATATATCATTTGATATACTACTTCCAAAACAAGGGTTTATCCCCCCTATTGGAGCATTTTTATAACCCCAGGCTCTTTCTATATCTTTTGCTACTATATAGTCATATTTATCATCTGGCTTTATCTCTTTGCATTTAACATTTTCATATCCACGCCTTATAGCATTTAAATTTTGCTCTAAAGCTTTAGGATATTTTTTGCCTATTGTATCTTTTATAGCTTGCTCTAGCTTTTCTATACACATAAAATCATTAGTTTTTGCTATTGCTCCAAGCATAACCATATTTACACGGCTTTTTGTTTCTAAAGCTATATTAAGAGCGTCTACACAATAAAGTTTGCCACCATACATTTTTAATATATCTCTAACTTCGTCTGCCTCTTTATCTGTATTTACAACAACAGCTGTATTTTCTGACACCCCTGCCATTACATTTTCCTTGTCTGCTAAAGCTATATGAAAAATACCTAGTATATCTGGTGTTTGTACAGGACTATTTACTCTTATTGGTATATTTTCTTTTGCATATCTTATATATGCCTTTACTGGTGAGCCTCTTTTTTCCGAACCATAGCTTGAAAAACTAGAAGCATTAAGCCCTAAATATAATGCACCATACTCTCCCAATATTTTTCCAGCAAGGTTTGCTCCAAGCCCTCCTATACTTTCTAGCCTTATTTCAAAATAATCTTTTTTAAAGCTCATAAAAAAACCCCTTTCAAAATAAATAACTAAACTTATTATTTATTTTAAAAGGGTAATTTATTCATTTTTTTACTATTTTTCTATTTTCTTTTTTACTGCCTTTTCAAACTTTGTCCTTGGCAGCATAACTATATGTCCACAACCTAAACATTTCATTTTAAAATCTGCTCCAACTCTTATTACCTCCCATTGATAGCTTTTGCAAGGGTGAGGTTTTTTAGTTTGTACAATATCTCCTATTAAATATTCCATATTTTTATACTTCCTTTCTTTTGTTTTCTACTATTTCTACAATTCTCTTAGGATAAGGTATATTAATATTTTCTTTATCAAAACGTTTTTTAATAAAACGTCTTATTTCTCTTTCTACTTGCCAATTTTCTCCTATTTCTGTATCTGCTAATATTCTTATAATAACAGAACTATCTGCTAAATCTATTATACCTAACACTTTTGGAGATGCTATAAGACCTTCTATCATTTTATTTTTAAATATAAGCTCTACTTCATCTTTCATAATAGATATTACCCTGTCTATGTTTTCCTCATAAGCAACGCCTATATCTATTGTTGCTCTATTAAATTCCTTTGACATATTAGTTACTATTTTTATAATACCATTAGGTATAATATGTAAATCTCCATCTGCACTTCTTATTTTTGTACTCCTAAGTCCTATACTCTCTACTGTACCTGTTAGCCTATCAACAGTTATAATATCTCCCACACCAAACTGGTCTTCAAATAATATAAACATACCCGTTATAATATCTTGAACTAAGCTTTGTGCACCAAAACCAATAGCAACACTACCAACTCCTGCTACTGCTATTAATGATGTAACATTTACACCAAAATTTGTAAGTACACTGCATATAGCAATAAACCAGACTGTATATTTAACAACACTTGCTAATACCTCCGATAGTGTTTGTCTTTTTCTTTCTGTAAATTTGTTATTTAACATTAGAGATTTTCTAATAAACGAAGTTAAAATTTTTATAGTAACACCTGCTATTATTACCTGTAAAACACTTAAACCTATGTCTGCTATTAACTCTATAAGCCAATCTAAACTTTTTATAGCCATAACTTTTTCATTTAATTTATTCATCGTTAGTCCCTTCTTCTTTTGTATTTTTATTTTATACTTTGTATAAAATGTGTAAATATTTTTTTACTATCTTCATCATATAATGCCTCTGGGTGCCATTGTACGCCTACAAAAAATAATTGTTTATCAGTACACTCTATAGCCTCTATTATATTTCCACATTTTGCACATACCATAAAATTTTTAGCAACTCTATCTATAACTTGATGATGTATAGAATTAACCTTTATACTATCTTTTTTTATTATATCATATAACTTTGATGACTTTTCTATATTTATATTGTGTGTATAAATACTTTTATCCTCTTTTTGCATATGTCCATCTATATGTTGGTTAATATTTCCACCAAAAGCAACATTTATTATTTGAGCACCTCTACATATAGCAAGTGTAGGTATTTTTCTTTTAAAAGCATCTTTTAATAAAGTTATTTCAAACATATCTCTTTCTATATAGATATCATTTGTTTTACAATGCTTTTTTTCATTATAAAATGCTGGGTCTATATCTCCACCACCTGTTAATAAAATACCACCTATGTTATTATAATCTATATTTTTTATATTATAATCACTTATATAATAAGGTATATTAAAATCTCTTACATTTTTTATATAATTTTTGTTAATAAAAAATTTTTCGCTATCGTTAGAAGGAACTATTAAAATAAATTTTTTCATAAAGCCTCCTTATTTTAATATACTACTATATTTATTATGTTATAAAAAAAATATTATTATTTTTTATAAAATAGTTTTCAAAGTTTAGTTTTTATGTTAAAATTATTATACTATAATTTGTAATTAATGTAAATTGATTAAATACTTAAGGAGTTTATTATGAGTAACTTAAATTTAATGGATATAGATATGCTAAAAGAAGTTGCAAATATTGGTACTGGTAATGCTGCTACTAGCTTATCAAACCTTGTTAATCAACGTATATCTATGACTGTTCCTACTGTTAAGATGCCAGAGTTTAAAAACCTTGCTGATATTATAGGTGGTGCTGATGCTTTAATAGCTGGCTTATTAGTTGGTATTAGTGGTGATGTAGATGGTATTATGATGTATCTTATGACTGAAAAATCTGCTTGTACCCTTGCTAAAGAAATTATGGGTAGAGATAAAAATAATTTTACAGAATTTGATGAAATAGACTATTCTATGCTTACAGAGATTGGTAATATACTTACAAGCTCTTACCTTACTGCTTTATCTCAGCTTATGAACTATAAAATAAATCAATCTGTTCCTTCTTTATCTGTTGATATGGCAGGAGCTATATTAAGTGTGCCTGCTATCGAATTTGGACGTGTTGCTGATAGAGTTTTATTTATAGAATCTACTTTTAGCCAAGATTCTGAAGATAGCACAGATTTAACTGGATTTTTTATGCTTATACCAGAAGTAAAATAATTTTTAGTATTTAACGTGGAGGTAGTTGTGAATACTATTAAAACTTGTACTTATAATATTAGATACGATAATATAGGAGATAGCAACTGGGGTTGGGATAAAAGATGTAAACATATATTAAATATGATACAATTAGAAAGTTTTGATATTTTAGGGATTCAAGAAGCTTTACCTCATCAATTGGAAAGTATAAAAAAGATACCTACATATGATTTTTTTGGAATATCAAGAGATGGTAATACTAACAAAGATGAATATAATGGAATATTTTATAAAAAAGATAGATTTGATAAAATAAATGGCGGTTACTTTTGGCTTTCCAAAACCCCTAATATCCCTTCATATTACAATGGTGCTGGTTGTAAAAGAATATGTGTTTGGGTTATGCTTTTAGATAAAGCAAGTAACAAAAAATTTGTATTTTCTGTAACTCACCTTGATAACCTTTCAGAAGAAGCTCGTATATATGGTGCTAACCTTATACTAGATAAACTATCTAAATATTATAAAGATTATCCTTTTGTCTTAATGGGAGATTTTAATTCTTTTACAACTGATATTGTTTATAAAAATATGTCAAATATTTTTTCTGAAGTAAAAGTTATTTCTAATTTTAATCCTAGAGGTACTTTTACATCTGATGCAGATTTTTGTGTAAATTCTAATTCCAAAGAACTAGAAATAGATTTTATATTTGTAAATAGCCATATTAATGTTAAAGATGTTAACATATTAAGAAACAGTTTTAATAATAAATATATATCAGACCACTTCCCTGTTGTAGCTAATTTATATTAAAAAAATAACTGGTTATATTAACCAGTTATTTTTTTATTTTATATAAATACCTATACCTTTTGATAAATATTTCTCTTTTGTAGCTAATCCACCTCTTATATGCCTTTCAGACTTATTAAGGTCTAAAACCTTTTTAGCTTTATTAGCAAGATTAGGGTTTATAGTTAATAATCGTTCTGTGACATCTTTATGTA
>NZ_CAUWHO010000031.1:0-23685 GCF_963558545.1 uncultured Tyzzerella sp.
ACTTATTTTAAAATTTATGTCTTTATTGTTAATAACTGGATATTTAATTTTATATATAAGATGTTTATCATATTTTTCTAGTGTTTTAAAGTCAAATATTAAATTTGATGTATTATTGTCTTTATCTATTATTTCATTTTTAATATTATTTTTAGAAAATGAATTTTTCTCATTTTTCCTACTTGCTATAACAACATTATAACTATTTACATCTCCTATAGATGTTAATGGAATGCTAATAATTCCTATTATTATAATTATAAGTAAAAAAAACTTTATTTTCTTCATAATATCTACCTCTATCATTATTTTTAGTCAAAATCTCTTAATATTAATAATTATAACATATATAATGTTAATTTTGTATTACTTTTATATTAAATTTTATGTAATTTTATTTTTTATTTGGTATTTTTATAATAAATTCGCTACCAAAACCTTCTGTACTTTTTACTTTTATTTTACCATTATAATATTTGACTATATGTTTAACAATAGATAATCCAAGGCCTGTCCCACCTAACGCTTTACTTCTACCCTTTTCTACACGATAAAATCTTTCAAATATTCTATTTCTATCTACAAGTGATATACCCACTCCAGAATCTTTTATTATTATATTAATATTTTTATCATCTTCAAAACAATTTATTTCAACATATCCATTATCCTTATTATACTTTATAGCATTAACTATAAGGTTATTAAAAAGCTGATGTATTTTTTTATAATCTGCTAGCATTGTTATGTCTTCACATTTATTTATAATTTTTATATTTTGCTCTATACACATAGGTTTTGTAGAGTTTATTATTTCATCTACAACAATTTTTATATTTATATCAGATTTATTTATTTCTATTTCCTTATTTTCTAATTTAGATATTGTTAATATGTTATTTATAAGATTAGTTATATTAACACTTTCCTTTTGTATAATTTTTAGAAATTCTTTTTCTTGTTCTTTAGATGTTGCAAAATCGTTATATAATAGCTCTGCATACCCTTGTATAGATGTTATAGGTGTTTTTAGCTCGTGAGATACATTAGAAAAAAACTCTTGTTTTAATTTTTCATTTTCCCTTTCTGCAGTAACATCTATCATAAGCATTATTATTCCACTAGTATCTTTTGCAAACATACCTTTTTGTATTTTATTAATATGTACAGAATAAGTTTTATTATCATCTGTTTTCATATCAAATATATTTTTTTGATTAGTATTTAAGGTATTATCTATATTCTTTACCAATTTTATATTTTGTGTATAATATAAAATGTTTTCACCTAAACTATTTTTATCATATCCAAGTATTTTTTTTGCCATTTTATTTATAGCAAAAACATTCTTATCTTTATCAAATAAAACAAAACCTTCTGCCATATTATCTAAAATATATTCTATTTTATTTCTCTCTATTTTTAGCATATTGTCAATACTTTTTAAATCCTTTTCTATATTAATAATCTCTTTACAAATATTATTAATCTCTTCAAGTTTATAATCTTTAAAAAATATTTTACCATTTTTATTTTTTAGTTTTGGTATTTGGGTAGATATTTCTTGTAATGGCAAAATTATAGATTTTTCTAAATATCTTTTTAAAAAATTATATATTATTACTAATGTTATTAATATTATTAATACATATATTAACCAGTCTATTATTAAAATTTTTACAATATTAAAATTTTTGTATATAAATATTATATGTTCATTATATTCTTTTATATAGTATAATTTGCCATCTTTATAAAAAAAGTCTTCATATAAGTTTTCATTATTTTTTTTAACTTCACTTTTTTTTATATATTTTTCTATTTGCTTTTTATCCGTTTTTTCTATACAATCTACTTTAAAATCAAATTGTCTTAATATATTATTTATTTCACTTTCTTTTATATCATTATGTAAACTATCATATATATTTAAAATTAATGAAATATTCTTTTTTTCTGTTTCTATTAAATTATAACTATTAAAAACTATTAAAAATACAGTAGATAACAGTATCATTGTAAATGCTAACACTAAATATATTTTAAATATAAATTTTCTCACCTATATCACCTTATTTTTCACTTATTTTATAACCTACACCTCTTATAGTTTTTATATAATCTTCAGCTCCTATCAATTTTCTTCTTATAGTTTTTATGTGTATATCAACTGTTCTTGTTTCTCCTAAATATTCATATCCCCATACATTGTTTAATATTTCTTCTCTAGACAAAGGTTTATTTGTATTTTTTAAAAGATATTTTAGTAATTCGTATTCTTTAAATGTAAGCTCTATTAATTCATTTCCTACAAAAACTTCCCTCGATATTTTATTAAGTTTTATACTACCTAAATTTATTTCATTTACTTCTTCTTTTTTATCATCTTTAAATTGTTCAATCTTTCTAAACTGAGCCCTTATCCTTGCCATTACTTCCATAACACTAAAAGGCTTTGTTATATAGTCATCTGCTCCACTGTCCAAGCCTTTTATCTTATCTATTTCACTATCTTTTGCAGTAAGCATTATTATAGGTGTTTTTATAAACATATTGTTTTTTCTTATAGTACTTACAGCCTCTATCCCATCTATACCTGGTAGCATAATATCACATATTATTAAATCTGGAGCATTTATATTCAAATTTTTTATAGCATCTTCTGCATTATCAAATAAAAAAACATTATATCCATATGTTTTTAAAGCTATTTCTAAAAGTTCTGCTATATTTTTATCATCTTCTATTACATATATAAAATAAGACATAATATACCTCTTTACTATTTTATTTTTACAATTTATTTTATCATTATATTAAATTATATACAATGGATAAATATATTTTTTAGATATTTTGTATTAAAAAAGGTATGGATATACCATACCTTTTTTAATTTATCTAAATTATATAGACATAATATCTTTATTTTTAAGTTCAATAGCTTTATCTATTTCACCAACATATTTATCTGTTAATTTTTGAATTTTATCTTCTAAAGATTTAAGCTCATCTTCTGTAATTTCGCTATTTTTTTGCATTTTTTTAAATACATCTATACCATCTCTTCTGATATTTCTTATAGCTACTTTAGAATCTTCTCCTCTTTTTTTAACATCTTTAGTCAATTCTTTTCTTCTTTCTTCTGTAAGTTCAGGGAAAACAAGACGAATAACTTTACCATCATTAGAAGGGTTTATCCCTAAATCTGATGTATTAATAGCTTTTTCTATATCTTTTAAAGTTGATACATCATAAGGAGATATTTGTATAAGTCTAGCCTCTGGTGTAGATATGTTACCAACTTGGTTAATTGGCATTTCCATTCCATAAGCTTCTACTTTTATTTTATCTAAAACATGTGGATTAGCTCTACCAGCTCTAATAGTGCTTAATTCACTTTCAAGGCTAGCAACTGACTTTTGCATTTTTTCTTCAAAAACTTTTATATCAGACATATATTTATCCTCCAAAAATATTATATTGTTACAATAGTACCTATTCTTTCTCCTACACTAGCTCTAACTATACTATTTTCTTCTAATAAACCAAAAATAATAACAGGTATTTTATGTTCATAGCATAAATTAGCAGCAGCTATATCTATAACTTGTAAATTTTTTTCTACTATATCTTTACAAGGTATTTCATCAAATTTTTTAGCATCATTATACTTAGCAGGGTCCTTATCATAAACACCGTCTATACTTTTTGCAAAAAGTATAGCATCTGCCTCTAGCTCACAAGCTCTAAGAGCTGTTACTGTATCTGTAGAGAAAAATGGATGGCCTATACCTCCTGCAAATATTAAAACTTTTTTATTTTCTAAATGTTTTAATGCTACTTGTTTATTAAATTGCTCTGTCATAGTACCTACTGGAAATGGCGTCATAACAACTGCTTCTATGTTATTTTGCACAAAACTATCTGATAGATATATAGCATTTATAATAGTTGCCATCATACCTATTTGGTCTGCTTTTGTTCTGTCCATTTTTTCATTGGCACTTCTACCACGCCAAAAGTTACCTCCACCAACAACAACACATACTTCTAAGCCTTTTTTTATAATTTCTTTTATTTGTAAAATAAAGCTATTTATCGTGTCATTGTCAAATGATTTTTCTGTATTTCCTGATAATGCTTCACCACTAAGCTTTAGTATAACTCTTTTATACATAAATTTTACCTTTCCTAAATTAGTATATTTATAAAGTTATAAATATTTTATACAATGCCTTTAAAAAATTCCTTAGGCTTATGCTAAGGAATTTTTTAAATTGTATATACTAACCTTGCATAGCTTTATTAACTTCTTCTGCAAAGTTTTCTTCTTTTTTCTCAATACCATCACCAGTTTCATAACGAACAAAACTTTTAACAGTAACTGAAGCACCAATTTCTTTAGCAACATTTTCTACATATTTAGCAACAGTTTCTTTTTCTTCTGCTTTAACGTATTCTTGTTCAAGAAGGCATTTTTCTTTTAAAGTTTTGTCAAGTCTACCTTTAATAGTATTTTCAATAACTTTTTCTGGTTTATCAGCAAATTTAGGGTCATTTTTAACTTGTTCTGCTAAAATTCTAGTTTCTTTTTCAATAAAATCAGCAGGAACTGCTTCTCTATTTAAAAATTCTGGGTTCATAGCTGCAATTTGCATAGCAACATTTTTACCAGCTTCTACCAATTTTTCATCTTTAGATTCTGTTTCAAATTCAACTAAAACAGCTACTTTACCACCTGCGTGGATATAAGATACTAAAAAGCTATTTCCATTATTAACAACTTTTTCAAAACGTCTGATAGTAAGATTTTCACCTATTGTAGCAATGTTTTGAGTTAATATAGAAGATACCGTTTCATTGTTGTCCTCGTTCCATTTTTCTTCTAATAAAGCTTCAACAGTTGTAGCATCAGAAGAAACTATTTGTTTAGCAACAGCTTTAACAAAATTTTGGAAAATTTCATTTTTAGCAACAAAGTCTGTTTCACTATTTACTTCTAATAAAACACCAACTTTATTATCATCTGTAATGTGAGCAAAGCTAACACCTTCAGCAGCAATACGGCCTGCTTTTTTAGCAGCAGTAGCAAGTCCTTTTTCTCTTAATACTTCAATAGCTTTTTCGATATCACCATTAGTTTCCACTAATGCTTCTTTACAAGTGCTCATACCAGCACCAGTTATTTCTCTAAGTTCTTTAATCATAGCAGCAGTAACAGCCATTTTAATTACCTCCATAAATTTATATTATTTGGTTTAAAAAAGCCTAGCCCAAGAGGGCTTAGGCATAAATGTTGTTTTATTATAAAAATTATTCTGCAGCTTCTTCTGTAGCTTCAGTCATAATCTCACCTTGTCTAGCTTCAATAACAGCATCTGCTATTCTACCAGCAATAAGTTTAACTGCTCTAATAGCATCATCATTACCAGGTATTACGTGGTCAATTTCTTCTGGGTCACAGTTAGTATCAACAATACCTACAGTAGTAATGTTTAAGTTGTGTGCTTCTTGAACAGCTATTCTTTCTTTACGAGGGTCAACAATGAAAATAACCTCTGGTATTTTTGTCATTTCTTTAATACCACCAATGTTTTTGTCAAGCTTTTCTTTTTCGTGCATAAGTTTAGCAACTTCTTTTTTAGGTAATAAATCCATTGTACCATCTTCAATCATAGCTTCAAGGTCTTTTAATCTTTGAACTCTAGTTTTGATAGTTTCAAAGTTAGTAAGCATACCACCTAACCATCTTTCGTTTACATAGTACATACCACATCTGATAGCTTCTTCTTTAATAGAATCTTGAGCTTGTTTTTTAGTACCAACAAATAAAACTTCGCCACCTTCTTTAGCAATATCAAAAACTGCTTGGTAAGCATCTTCTACTTTTTTAACAGTTTTTTGAAGGTCAATGATATAAATACCATTTCTTTCAGCAAAGATATATTCTGCCATTTTAGGGTTCCAACGTCTAGTTTGGTGTCCAAAGTGTACCCCTGCTTCTAATAATTGTTTCATTGAAATTACGCCCATTTTAATTTCCTCCTATGGTTCTTCCTCCATAAGCCTTGTTTAAGACTTAAAAAGCACCCCTTAAACTAAATAGCTTATGTGTGTTATTTTTCCGTATCATTATATCACAGTAATTTCCACATTGCAAGTATTTTTTATTTTTATTTAACTATTTTTATGCTTATATTTATTTTATAAATCACAAGTTTTTATTTCATATATTTCTTCAAGCCATTTTAAAATATCATTATAAACAATTTCTTTGTCCATTTCATTTAAAATTTCGTGTCTATATCCTTTATAAAGTTTACAGTCAACATTTTTCATATCTAAAGCCTTAAATTTCTCATAAACATTTAAAACTTTATGTCCAAAATCTCCAACAGGATCTTTATCTCCTGAAACAAATAAAATATGTAAATCTTTAGGCATATTTTCTAAATTTTTATCTTGAGTTAAACTATAAAGTATTTTTAAAAGGTTATAATATGCATTTAAGGTAAATACAAATCTACATTTAGGGTCATTTATATATTTAGCAACTTCTTTTTCATCTCTTGTAAGCCACTCTTTTCCATTTTTATCTCCAAACTTTATGTTAAATCCACCAAAAGCTAAATTGTCTATAACCTTACTTCTGTAGTTCCAGCCTTTTCTTCTAGCAACTTTTTCAATAAAAGCTTTGCCCCCTTTAATAGCTAAAGGATTTTCACTTCCTGTTCCCATAATAATAGCTGCATCAATATCTTGCCCATACCTAAATAAATAATTTCTTAATAAAAATGATCCCATACTATGTCCTAGAAAAGCAAAAGGTAAATCTTTATATCTTTCTTTTACCATTTTAGTTAATAAATGCATATCATCAACTATATTTTTATCCCCATCTTCGTCTGAAAAATATCCAAATTTTTCTTCATTACCTGCTGTATTTCCGTGTCCTAAGTGGTCATTTCCAAAAACAACAATACCATAATTATTTAAAAACTTTGCAAAATCTTCATATCTTTCAATATGTTCCACCATACCATGTGCTATTTGCAGTAACATTTTAGGTTTATCAGGTATCCAAAAACTAGCATAAACCTTATTTTGTCCATCGGATGATGTGTAATAAATTTCTTCTTTTTTTAAAAACATGCTATCATTCCTTTTTTATTTATAAAATATTAAAATACTATAAAAATTTATAGTATTTTAATATTTTATATTATATATTTTCGCTACCTTCTTTTAATTTTTCAGCTTGTTCTGTAGTAATAAGTGTATCCATTATTTCATCTAAGTCACCATCTATAATAGCATCTAAACGATGTAGTGTAAGTCCTACTCTATGGTCTGTAACACGCCCTTGTGGGAAATTATATGTTCTTATTCTTTCATTTCTATTACCACGCCCTACTTGGCTTTTTCTTTCAGCAGACAGCTCTGCATGTTGTTTTTCAAGCTCCATATCATAAAGCCTACTAGCTAAAACTTTTAAAGCTTTTTCTTTATTTTTAAGCTGACTTTTTTCATCTTGGCAAGATACAACAATACCTGTTGGTAAATGTGTTGCACGAACAGCAGAATCTGTTGTATTAACACATTGTCCACCATTACCAGATGCTCTAAACACATCTATACGTACATCATTTAAATCAAGTTTAAAATCTATATCTTCAACTTCTGGTAATACAGCTACTGTAACTGTAGATGTATGTATCCTTCCACTAGATTCTGTATCTGGCACTCTTTGTACTCTATGCACACCACTTTCATATTTAAGCCTAGAATAAGCACCTTGCCCCATAATCATAAAAGATATTTCTTTAAATCCACCCATATCACTAGGTGTAGAGCTCATTATTTCAGTTTTCCATCTTCTTCTTTCAGCATAACGGCTATACATTCTATATAAATCACCAGCAAAGATATTAGCCTCATCTCCACCAGCTCCACCCCTTATTTCAACTATAACATTTTTATCATCATTAGGGTCTTTAGGTATTAAAAGAATTTTTAATTCTTCTTTTATTTCTTCTAATCTTTCTGTATTTTCATTAAGCTCTTCTTTAGCTAACTGACGTATTTCTTCATCATTTTCATTAAGCATTTCTTTTGCATCTTCAATAGCTTGTTTTGTTTCTTCATATTCTTTATATTTACTAACAATAGGGCTAATGTCACTATGTTCTTTCATAAGCTTACGCCACTCTTCATTGTTACTTATTATTTCTGGGTCGTTTATTTTATCCGAAAGTTCAATATATCTTTTTTCTAAATCTATTAATTTATCAAACATTGTTTGCCTCCTAGTTTTATTTTTATATTAGTTTATTTTTCCAAATACAACTCTATCAAGTCCAGACAAATCTTTTAATACAGTTATATTGCAAAAATTATTAATTTCCATAATTTGTTTTACTTCTTCTGCTTGGTCGTGTCCTATTTCAAATAATAAATACCCATTTTTATTAAGGTATTTAAAAGCATTATTAGTTATTTTTTCATAAAATATAAGCCCACTATTGCCCCCATCTAAAGCTAACATTGGCTCATAATCTTTCACATTAGTTTCTAATGTTTTTATTATCTCTGTTTTAATATATGGTGGATTAGATACTATAATATCATATTTATTAGTTACATTTTCAAAAATATTACTTTGTATAAAGTTAATATTTTTAACATTGTTTAATTTAGCATTTTTTTTTGCCATATCTAATGCCTTATCATTTACATCTAGAGCATCTATATTAATATTACAATAATTAGCTAATGATATAGCTATTGCTCCACTTCCTGTACCTATATCTAATACCGTTTTAAATTTATACTCTTTTATAATTTCTATTGTTTTTTCCACCAAAATCTCTGTGTCTGGTCTTGGTATTAGAGTATGATTATTTAATAAAAAATCCATACCCATAAATTCACACTTACCAATTATATAAGCAATAGGCTCATTTTTCAACCTTCTATTAAAAAAATTTTCAAATTTTTTAATTTCTTCTTCTTTTAATACATAATCAGAGTTTAAATATAGTTGTGTTTTATTAAAGTTTGTAACAGCCATTAATAATACTTCCACATCTAAATAATATGTATCAAAATTATTGTCTTTTAATATTTTTTTATACTCTATTAGCATATCTTTTATTTTTTTACTCATCGTAGCTACCTTCTTCTTCTAAAACACCTTTTAGAGATAAAATAGCCGTTTCTATCATCTCATCTTCTGGCTCTTTTGTTGTAACTTTTTGTAAAGCCATACCAGGAGCACTAATTATTTTTACAAAAATATTATCACATTTACCAGCTAGCTTTATTATTTCATAGCTTATACCAGCAATAAATGGTACTAATATAACTCTAGATAAAACTCTAAGTGTAACATTATCTGTTCTTAAAAACATAAACACAATCATACTAACAATCATTACAATAATTAAAAAACTTGTTCCACATCTTTTATGAAGCCTTGTATGTTTTTTTACATTTTCTATTGTAAGGTCATCTCCACTTTCAAAGCAGTTTATAGTTTTATGCTCTGCTCCGTGATATTTAAAAAGTCTTTGTACATCTTTCATTTTTGATATTATAAAAATATATCCTAAAAATATTAATATTCTAACTATCCCCTCTACAACTCCAATACCAGAAAGACTAACTTTAAAAAATTTAGCAATAAAGCTACTTACCCATACAGGTAAAACCATAAATATACCAATAGAAAGTATAATTGATATAAAAACACTAAAATATATAATATAATCTGTTAATTTTTCTCCAAACTTATTTTTAAGCCATATATCAAGTTTACTTTTTTCTTCATTTTCTACATCTTCATCTATACCAGACAATGTAGCAGATTTCATTATTATTTTCATACCTAAAACTAAACTATCTACAAAACTTGCTATCCCTCTTATAAAAGGTAATTTTAATATTTTAGCTCTACTACCTAAATATTTTACCTTATCTTTTTCAATAGCAATCTCTTTTGTATTAACGTTTCTAACAGCCATACAATACATAGACTTACCACGCATCATAACACCTTCTATAACTGCTTGTCCACCAATAGATTTAGCTATTATTTCACATTTTTTATCTGACAATAATATCACCTCTATAAAATTTAATATTAATTTATACTATTTTAACATAGTATTTTATACAAGTCTATATAAATATAATATTAAACTAAAGATTATAAATTATAAGTATAAATTGAAATTTGTAAAGTGTAAAGAAAAAATACTTGACAGATTATAAATTTTAGTATAAAATGTTTACTTGTAAAGTATACTGCCTTTACAGAAAGGTGGTCTTATGGATAAAATATTATTTCTTACAATGTTATACGATTTTTACGGTGAGCTTTTAACACCAAAACAACAAGAGATTTTTGAGCTATACTATCTTAATGATTTATCTCTTTATGAAATTAGCTCAGAATATAACATTAGCCGTCAGGCAGTTTTAGACAGTATTAAGCGAGCAGAAAAATCTTTATTACATTACGAAGAAAAGCTTTCCTTAATTGAAAAGTATTTAAACCAAAGAAAAATTATTGATAAAACAATTAATAATATAGAAAATATAATATCTAATAATAGCTTAAGTAAAGACAATCTATCTTTATTATCTGATATAAAAAAATCTTTAAGCTCTTTGTTAGATTAAGGAGGCTTAAAATATGGCTTTTGAAAACTTATCTTCAAAATTACAAGATGTTTTTAAAAATCTTACTGGTAAAGGTAAACTTTCTGAAAAAGATGTAAAAACTGCTCTTAGGGAGGTAAAGCTTGCTCTTTTAGAAGCAGATGTCAACTTTAAAATAGTTAAAGAATTTATATCTAATGTTACAGAAAAAGCTATAGGTACAGATGTTTTAGAAGGGTTAAACCCTGGACAACAAGTTATAAAAGTTGTTAAAGACGAACTTATAGACTTACTTGGAACAACACAAAGTATATTAACATATTCTTCTAAATCACCTACTGTTTATATGATGGTTGGATTGCAAGGTGCTGGTAAAACTACTACTACTGGTAAATTAGCTGGCCTTTTAAGAAAACAAGGTAAACAACCCCTTTTGGTAGCCTGTGATATATATAGACCAGCTGCAATTAAACAATTAGAAGTAGTAGGAAAAACATATAATATACCTGTATTTTCTATGGGACAACAAAATCCTGTTGATATAGCTAAAGATTCTATAAACTACGCTAAAGAAAATGGAAACGATATTGTTATTATAGATACAGCAGGTAGGCTTCACATTAACGAAGAACTTATGGACGAACTAGAAAACATAAAAAAAGAAGTACGTCCACAAGAAATATTACTTGTTATAGATGCTACGACAGGTCAAGATGCTGTTAATGTTGCATCATCTTTTGATGAAAAGCTTGGAATAGATGGTACTATAATAACTAAGCTAGATGGTGATACTCGTGGTGGTGCTGCTCTGTCTGTTAGAGCTGTTACTAAAAAACCTATTAAATACGTTGGTATGGGTGAAAAATTAGAAGACCTTGAGCCTTTCCACCCTGATAGAATGGTATCTCGTATACTTGGTATGGGAGATGTTTTAACATTAATAGAAAAAGCTCAGCAAGTTTATGACGAAAAAGAAGTTTTAGAGCTTGAAAAGAAAATGCGTACATTAGATTTCGACTTAAACGACTTTTTAAACCAAATGCAACAAGTAAAAAAAATGGGTTCTATAAAAGATATCTTAAATATGATGCCTTTACCTGGTATGAATAAAATAAATTTAGATGATGTTAATATAAATGACAAAACTATATCTCATATAGAAGCTATTATTAGCTCTATGACTAATGAAGAAAGAAAAAAACCAAACATTATTAATGGCTCTAGGAAAAAACGTATAGCCAATGGCTCTGGTAGAAGTATACAAGAAGTAAATAAACTTCTTAAAGACTTTGAAAATTCTAAAAACGCTATGAAAATGATGAATGGTATGATGAAAGGAAAAAAAGGGAAATTTAATCTTCCTTTTTTCAAATAAATAATTAATAAACTTTAAATTTTAGGAGGAACAAAAAATGGTAAAAATTAGATTAAAAAGATTAGGAGCAAAAAAAGCACCTTTTTATAGAATAGTTGTTGCTGATTCTAGAACACCTAGAGGTGGTAAAGCTATTGCTGAATTAGGTTATTATAACCCTACTGATGAGCGTGATTTATTAAAAGTAGATGTTGAAAATGCTAAAAAATGGATTAGCAATGGTGCTCAACCTACTGATACTGTTCGCGCTTTATTAAAAAAATGTGGAGCTATTCAATAATCAATTATAGAAAGAGGTAAAGCTTATGAAAGAACTCTTAAATATAATTGTAGAAAACCTTGTAGATAACAAAGATGCTATAAAAATAAATGAACGTCAAGAAGATGATGTTATTATATTAGAACTAACTGTTTCTAATGAAGATGTTGGCAAGGTTATTGGTAAACAAGGTAAAATAGCTAAAGCTATTAGAACTGTTATAAAATCTGCTGCATCTCACGAAGATAAGAAAGTTGTAGTAAAAATACTATAATATTATAAAAATAAAGACCACTATAATAAATTAGTGGTCTTTATTTTTTCTCTTTAGGATTAAATATTAAAGCCATAATAAAGGCAAATACTATTGCACAAGTTATCCCTCCTGCTGTTGCCTTTAGCCCTCCTGTAAATACACCTATAATACCTATTTCATCTACTTCTCTCATTACCCCTTTTGCCAATGCATATCCAAATCCTGGTAATGGTACTGTTGCTCCTGCACCTGCAAAATCTACAAGCATTTCATATAATCCAAACCCTTGCAGTATACAACCAGATACAACAAATAAAACAAGTATCCTTGCAGATGTAAGCTTTGTCTTATCTATTAATACTTGCCCTAAAACACATATTAAACCACCTACTATAAAAGCTTTTAAATAATCCATTTTTATTCTCCTATATTGTTATTTATAATATATATTTTTTTCAACAATTAAAATTTTTATACATAAGTTTATATATAAAAAGGATATATTTTAAAATAGTCTAATATTAAATAAAAAATATAGAAGATTATGATTTTTTTCATTTCTACTAAATACATTATACAACCTATTTTTAAAGGCTGTAGACAAAGTCTACAGCCTAATATATTACATTGGATTATTTTTCATATGGTTCATAAGTTCATCAACTGTTGTAAATGCAATACCTGTAACAGAATCTGCACAACCATAGTATATACATATTCTACCTGTATCTGCATCTGTTAATGTAGCACAAGGGAAAGTAACGTTTGGTACATCTCCCACACATTCATATAACTCTTCTGGTCCTAAAATATAATCTTTAGAACGGAGTTTAACTTTCCAAGGCTCATCTATATCTAGTAATGCACAACCCATACGGTATACAAATCCATTACAAGTATTTATAACACCGTGGTAAATAAGTAACCAACCTTCATCTGTTTCAATAGGAGTTGGTCCTGGTCCTATTTTTGTTATTTGCCAAGCACTTGTATCTCCAGGTACTGTACCCATAACATATCTATGTTTACCCCAATATGTTAAATCAGGGCTTTGGCTAAAGAATATATCTCCAAAAGGTGTATGCCCTGTATCACTTGGTCTACTTACCATTGCATAATTACCATTTATTTTTCTTGGGAATAATACCCCATTTCTGTTATATGGTAAAAAAGCATTTTCTAATTGGTGGAATGTTTTAAAATCAAATGTATATGCTATACCAATTGTTGGGCCGTGGTATCCATTACACCAAGTTATATAATATCTATCTTCTATAAAACAAACACGTGGGTCATATCTATATTCTCTTTTTAAAATTTCTTCATCTTCACCTTCAAATTTGATAGGTTGATGATTTATTTCCCAGTTAATACCGTCTTTACTAAATCCTGCAAAAATATCCATACTAATAGATTTGCTATCACATCTAAATACTCCAGCAAAGCCATCTCCAAAAGGTACTACTGCACTGTTAAATATACTATTAGATGTTGGTATAGCACGTCTACCAATTATAGGATTTTGAGTATATCTCCATACTGGCATTGTGTAACCTTCTGGCTTTTCTTGCCAAGGTATATTTTTTAATGAATTTCCAATTATTTTTGTCATAAGTATTATTTCTCCTTAACTGTTTAATGTTTTTAAAAGCATTTCACCAATACCTACGTTGTATCCTGCACAACCATAAATAACTTTTTCGTTGTCATTAAATACAACAGCAAGCGGTAACTTTTTGTCTGTTATGTCTAAGTCGTTATATATTTTATCTATATTATAACCATCTTTTTCTATATATATATTAAGATTTGGTACAACTTTTAAAGTTCTTGTTAAAGTTGGGTCATTTAAGTCCTTAATATCTCTTAATATTAATATAGTATTTATATTTTCATTATTATACTTATCGCTAGATTCTCTTATTTCATTTAAAAGATGCTCTGTTGGTTCCATACCAACGTGTAACCAAGCAACAATACCTTTTCTATGATTAAGTGCATCTATAAGTGTCGTTTTATTATCATCTGTATCAAATATAGTTCTATCTTCTATATCCACTTCTTTACCAGTATGCTTAATTTGAGGTAAATGTAAAGTTACTTCAGATGTTTCATTTTCTAAAACTTTAACAAATAAAACTTTAACCATATTAGTTTCATCAGGTCGTCTATTTGCTAAAACTATACGATAATTTCCAATTTCTACATTGTATTCTACTTTATCATTATCCCAATTTATATTGTCTAAATCTAAAGTTGTATAACATCCATTTTCTAATTTACCTAAAGTATAATTTTTATAGTATTCATAAGCTGTTTCATCACCTTTTTTAAGAACTAAAGTGCCTTTTTTAACATCTTTTTTAGGTTCTTTGTAAACGTGTATCCATTGCCCATTATTATAGTATACTACTTTGCCATCGGCTTTATCCATTTTAGCAGCTATACCTAAGCTTCTTAATATAGCAACTGTAACAATAGCCTTAGAAACTTTATTTACAAGTTTAGATTTTAAAGCACCTAATGGAGATGTAGTTAAATTTGTATACTCACTTACACCATATTGAGTAATATTATTTTCTACAAATTTTGCTACTTCTAATGGATTGTTAGTAATTTCTTTTTTAACATCATCAGATAAAATATTAGGTATATCTTTTTTGTATAAAGTAATATTTTCGTTCCAAACACGAGGGTTTAAAACATTTTCTACAAAAATTTCTTTTTCATATTTATCTTTATATTTCATACTTTCTTCTATATTTTCCATTAATATAGTATATGTTATATCAGATAAATCTTTTTCTCTTAAAGCTTTTAAAAGTAATACTTTATATTCTACAATATTTTTTGTAGATTCATCTTCTAAGAATTTTTCTATTTCTTTGTAGTTTCCTCTAGCTAAAGGCATAATTTTTTCAATATCTTCTTGCATACAATCAAATTTTAAACTATATGCTTTAGATGTTTCTTCATTATAAAATGTAGCCTCAAACTTTCTTCTAGTATTTAAAGCATCTTCATTTCTTTTAGCTTGTTCTTGTTCTTTTTCTTCTGTAAGTTTATCTTCTTCATCTATGCCACCTTTAGCTGGTGTCATTTCAAGCTCAAAACTTTCAGTTTCTTCTTTAATACTATCAAAAACTAATGTTAACATTTCAATTTCATTTACATCTATTTTTTTGTAAACATAGCTATCTTCGTTGTAAGCAAAAACAAACAAATCTCCAAGGCCTGTTACAAAAGTAACTTCTCCATTTTCATCTGTTTTAATAGTAGCTATTGGGAAAAATTCACAATAGTTTACTACTTCAAATGCAACATTAATATCTTTAAGTGGGTTATTATTTCTATCTACTATTTTAACTTTTATTTCTTTAGTCTTTGCATAATGGTGTAAAACATTTATTTCTGTAACCATATCAGTTTGTTTAGTTATTATTTCGTTCCCCACCATATCACAAAACACTCTATTATGGATAAGAGGTGCTTTAGATGCTGGTAATCTAAACCAACCTGTATCTAATCTAATTTCTGGCTCACAAGCACCTAAAAAGTGCCATTTATTGTCTGCTAACACCTCTACCCAAGCGTGATTATCATCACAATGTGCCCAACGTGGTGCATAACATTGTCTTGATGGTAAACAAACACTTCTAAGAGCTGCTACTAAAAATGTAGATTCTTCACCACATCTACCATAAGCATTTCTAACAACTGTTAAAGGAGATGCTGTTCTGTTATCACTAGCTTTATATGTTGCTTTAGAAAAAGCCCAGTAGTTTACCTCTATAATAGCATCATACATTGATAAATCTTTAATTTTTGGATAAAGTTCGTCAAAAAATATTTCGAAAAAATATTCTATATTTTCGTTATTTATTCTGTATTGTAAAACATAATTTAAAAAGTCTATATCGCTAATAGATTTACCCCAAGGCATTAAATTACGTACTTTTAAAGAGTGCCTTACAAATTTTAAAAATAACTTTGGAGAATAATCTGCCATATCTGTAAGAGGCATATAGGCATAAAGGAATTTTAAGCAAAAGCTCTCATCTTCGTTACATTCTTTTAAAACTTCTAATATTTCATTTTTTATAGTTTCACACTTATCACAAGCATTTTTAAATTTTAGTTCAATTTTTTCTTGTTCTAATGAAGTAAGCATATAACCCTCCTACTATAAATCGTATATTTCTGTTCTACCATCTGCTTGTATAGAAATTTCTCTTTTTTTATCTTGGCTAAGTACTCTCATTTCAAATGTGTGCTTAGTTACTTCAATAATAGGTTCTATATCTATTTTTTCACCATTTAATAATTCTTGTAAATCTGTTGTAAAATACCCTTTTGTATCGTATAAAGCGTGTTGTTTATAGTACAATTTTCTAAGCTCCCATTTTAAAAGCTCATCATTTGGTATTTCATATTTTTCTCCATTTTCTGTAAAGAATAAAAAGCCCCAAAGCTCTGGATAATGTATGTTAATAAGCCCCGTTGGTGCCCATACCCAGTTATCTTCTGGATAAGGAGCATTAGTTTCTGGATTTATTTGTTTTCTATACTCTCCATTATCTTTATCTACTCTCCAATGTACCCTAGAAAAGTTTACTCTATAATATTCCCCTACATTTGGATTTCTACTTTCTTTAGCTGTTTCTTTTAATGCAGCAAATGGCATAACAACTTCTACCGACCATTTTTTATTATTTGCATTAGGGTTGTTAAGTTCTCCATCTATATAAACAGCAGTTTGCATACCGTGTATATCATATCCATTTACTGGTTTGCCCCCAAAATCTCTATAAGGTTTTGTTAATAACAAGTCCCAAACAGTGTTTTTAGCATTCATTTCAAATTCATAATATTGATGTGTATCAGAATCTGGGTCTATAAAAATTTCAAAGTCATTGTCTTGAAAAATAACACAATCTCTTTCTTCTAATGTACCCCAAATTTCATCTCCCTCTAAAACAGCACCAAAATATAAGTTTTCATCGTCCCAAAGCATTTTTGCTCTTGTTTTAAAACGTGGAGTTTCTCTTTTATCCCCTTCTATATCAACAAAATAATCTGTAAAATCTGCCTCTTCCCAAAATGGTTTATCTAAATTACCATCTAGTTCAAATTTTTTTGTTGCTCTTTTACAATAGTATACTGGTGGATTAAAGTTAATATCTGGTGTAGGTATTCTAAAATTAGCCATTTTGTATCCTCCTAAAAATTAGTTATGTGTTACTACAGCACCACTACCACCATACATTTCAAGCTCTCCCTCAAGCTCAACTTTTAAAACTGTAACGTGCTCGTGGCAATCTTCTGGTGTCATTTCTATCCAAGTAGTACCTGGTATATTAAACCAAGGTACACCACCGTGGATAATATGGTTAAGCTTTTTACCAGAGTGCATAACTGTTATATCTTTAATTTTATTACACAATCCTTTTAAACAAACATTTTCTTCTGGTTTGTCATAAACAAATAAATATAAAGTCTTTTTGTCTTTAGATATTGTGCTACCACCTAAGAAATATCTATGCATAATACCTTCATCTGTATCAAAAATAGCTTCTCTATGTGGCTCTATCCAATCTCCAAGTCCAAGCAATATAGCCTCTTGTCTTTCATCTATTGTTCCATCTGGTTTTGGTCCTATATCTAAAAGCATATTACCACCCATATGGATACAATCACAAAACATTCTAATAATTTGGCTAAGAGTTTTATATTTATTATCCGATGGCCTATATCCCCAAGAGCCATTTATAGTTGTACAAAATTCCCAAGCACCCTCTGGTCTAGTTATAGGGATACCTTGCTCTGGAGTTTTATAATCTCCATACTCTTTAAATCTTGAATTTATAATTAAATCTTTATTAAATGATTTTAAATAATCTTTAAGCTCTGGAAGTCCCCATTGTTTAGCACTTCTTTCCCAGTCACCGTCAAACCATAATAAGTCTACTTTACCATAGTTTCCTAAAACTTCTCCCATTTGGTTTCTATTAAATTCAACAAATCTTGCCCAAGCTTTTTCATCTTGTTTACCATCTGTTGGAGATGTATATTTATTAACTGATGATAAATCTTCTGGTACAATACCATTTTCATAAACAGTAGCATAGTCTGGGTGAGACCAATCTATTAAAGAATAATACATACCAACACGAATATCATTTTTTCTCAAAGCATCTGCATATTCTTTAACAATATCATTTTTATATGGCGATTTTTTAACTGTACTTAAATCACTATATTTTGTATCAAATAATGCTACACCATCGTGATGTTTTGTTGTTAAAACTGCATATCTTGCTCCAGATTTTTTAATTAATTCTGCCCATTTATCTGCATCAAATTTTTCACAAGTAAAACCATCTAATTGTTTCATATAATCTTCGTGAGATATTGTGTTATGATAAAATGACCAACTTTCAGAAACATCTCCTACTGCATAAATTCCATAATGAATAAATATACCTAGTTTAGCATTTGTAAACCACTCTGGTACTTGTGTCATAATTAACTACACCCCTTTATTAATTAATTCATAAATTGTTCTAACTGTAACACCAGATGCACCTTTTGAAGAGTATTCGTAAACAACTGGCCATTGGATAGCTGTTGCTGCAATATCAAGATGTATCCAAGGTGTGTCCCCTACAAACTCTTTTAAAAACATACTAGCTGTTATTGTCCCTGCTGAACCTGTATTTTTCATATCTGCTACATCACTATCTATATAAGAACGATACCTTTCATCTAAAGGCATTCTCCAAAAATCTTCCCCTGTTTCTTTAGCTGTTTCCATAAATTTTTCATAAAATTCATCATTATTAGAAAATATAGGAGTAAATAAACTACCAAATGTAGAGCCTGCAAGGCCTGTTAAAGTTGCCATATCTATAACTTTAGATACTTTTTGCTTGTCTATAATATAATGTAAAGCATCTGCTAAAGTTAGTCTACCTTCTGCATCTGTGTTTAAAACTTCAATAGTTTTACCTTTCATAGATTTTACAACATCTCCAGGTTTATAACTATTTCCATCTACAACATTTTCACAAGTAGCAACTACTGCTTTAACATTAACTTTACATTTATTTTTAGCTAAGCTACTCATTATAGCTATTACATAAGCTGCACCACTCATATCAGATTTCATATATTGTAAACCTTCGTGGCTTTTTATAGAATACCCACCTGTATCACAAGTAAGTCCTTTACCTACAAGACCAATAAAGTCTTTATCCCCACCGTTGTTATATTCCATAACAATAAGACGAGGTCTATTGTTTGTACCTTTACTTACTGTTAAAAAGGCCTCCATACCAAGTTCTTTAATTTTATCTTCTTCTAATACTTCAATTTTAAAGCCACTTTCTTTAGCTATTTCCATTGCCCTTCTAGCTAGCTCTTCTGGATATAGATTATTAGTAGGCTCTACTATCATATCTCTAGCATTATTTATAGCTCTAGCTATATTACTAACTTCATTTAATATATCATTTTTGTTAGGTATGCTAAATCCATCTATATATACATTTTTTTCTTTTTCTTCCTTATTATCAGATTTATATTTTTTAAAATCATAGTCTGTAAGTAATAATCCCTCTACCATAGCTTTAAAAAACACTTCTTCTGTTAAGTTTGCAAAATCTATTTTTTCTATAAGAATATTTTTAAATTTAAGCTCACTTATTTTTTTTAATAATTTAGCACAATTATTTCTTAATAAATTGTTAGTAAGTTTTTCTTTGTTGCCAAGTCCAAAATATAGATTATGAGGCTTATTTTTATCTAAAGAAGGTATAAATACAAGCTCTCCTTCTTTACCTTCAAATATTTCTTCTATAACTTTATCTTTTTCATAATAAGTAGATACTATAACTTCCGGCTTATCAAAATTTTCTAAATAAAAATTCATATATATCTCCTTAAATTAGCTTAAAACTTTTCTTAAATAAGTAGTTAATGTAAATGTATCATCTAAGCAGTATTCCCAATACATAAGTCCACAAAGTCCATTTTCTTTAACATAATCTGCTTTAGCTTTAATAGAATCCTCATCATCATAGCTTATAAATGTATTTCCGTTAAATAAATATGGAGCTTTTGCATCATTATCCCAAAATCTAGTGTAACCGTTTTTATTAATGTATTCTTTTACTAATTCTCCATAACCTGGTCCATATCCACCAGTAGAATCTGCCATTTGCATATGTCCATTATCTACATTAGGTACGCCTGTCCACATTCTAGAATAAAAAGCAACACCCATAACAATTTTTTCTCTTGGTACGCCAGCTTCTATAAATTTACTAATAGTGTTGTGTGCACTAACAGAGCTTAAATCTGTTGGGCTTGTATAAAGATTTGTATGGTGTCCTGTTTGTTTAGAAAAACCACCTCTTAAATCATATGTCATAATTTGAACTATATCTAAATATTTAGATGCTTTATCCATTTCTGTACATCTTAAGAAATATTCATCTCCACCAGTAGCTACCATAAGTAAACATTTTTTATTTTCTACTTTATCAAGCTCATTTCTTAAAGCTTCTAAAAGTAATGTAAAGTTTACTTTATCATCTGGAGATGCATCTATACCTGCTATACTAATACAAGGGTATTCCCAATCTATGTCTATACCGTCTAAATTATGCTCTCTAAGTATATCTACTGCTGTTTTTGCAAATCTTTCTCTACCTTCTTTTGTAGATGCTGCATTAGAAAACCCACCGGAGCTCCAACCACCTATTGATAAACATATTTTAAGCTCTGGATTTATCTCTTTAGCCCATTTCATATATTTAGGTGCTTCTTGTGGCTCCCAAACTACATCTCCATCTTTAACGTGCCCAAAAGCAATGTTTATAATACTTAAAGCTTTAACATCTTCTTCTCTTAATAAATTAAAATCTTTTGTCCCAACGTATCCTATTACTGTTTTCATTTAAAATCTCCTCTTAATATAAGTATTTATTATAGCTTAGCCACTTTACATATAGAAAAGTGGCTATTTAATTTATTTTAATATAAGATATTAATTTTTATTTTTATCTTAATTATTATTACCAAAAATAGTTATAATATATATTTTGGATAGTTTATACCAAAAAATTAATTAGTATATTAAGGTATAATTTTTAAAATTACCAAATCATTTTACTAGCTGTCATAATTCTTTGGGCTCTGTTATAATGTAATATTTCGCCCATACCTTCTTCTCTATGATGAACAGCAGGTAATCTACCTTCTTCTAATTCTTCTATTTTGTCTAATTTGCCATCTAAATAAGATTGCAATATAAATTTTGTTGTATTAAGACGGCTTATAATACCACCAAATCTTTGGTCTAAAACTTCAAATCCATAACTTTTATTGGTTAAACACCACTCTTTTAATCTTGCATATTTTAATTTTTCTACAAGAGGTATTAATGGTTCAATTTGAGTAGTAATTATATTGTGTAAAGCCTCTTTATCTTTATTTTGGTATGATTTATATATATTTAACCCTAAATTCCATTTAAGGGATAAAACCTCACCAAATATAGCGTAAAATTCGTTTGTAGCTTTTAAAGCTTCATCTTTATCATCTTTAGCTTTGCTATAAAAATAAGCTGATAAATCTTTGTATATAGTTGTTAAATCATCTGTTACTACTTCTGTATGATTTATAAATTTGCTACATAATGGGTCCTCATATAATGTATACTTAGATGGTGTAACAGTTGCCGTTTTATTTTCAACACTTGGGAATATATCAAACTCTTGAGGTTTCATAAAGTTTTCATAGTCCATACCTGTTATATATAATAAATTTTCTTTAAATTCTTCTAAATCTAAATCTTTGTTATATTGATGTTCTCCAAATAGTACACTTCCAAAAATTATTGTTGTAACAGGAGATTCACATCCATCATCTGCCCAAGCCGTTGTCATAACTTCTCTAATACCTTTATTTTTACAAGCTGTTAAAGAAGCATTAGTAGCAGCTAAAGTTTTCCCGTGATGAGATGCGTATCCTATCCACCTCCAAGAGCCACCTGCAAACATTATATCTTTACTAGTTATTTTGCCTCTTTTTTCAAAGTTTTTCTCATAATGTTCTATAGAATTGTTGTAGTAATCCCAATACATTAAGTCTATACCATCTGGTATTTTGTAGTCATCACTTTCTGTTTTAGAATACCCACTAAAGAACATATCGTCCCAAATAATTGGTTTTACATTATATTTTTTACAAATAGTGAGCATATTTTCTAAATGCTCTCTCATTATTTCTGTTTTTGGCTTTAATCCATTCTTATCTGCATAAGTACCTCTACCAAGGTTATATGCTTCATCCATACCTATATGTATTCTTCTACTTCTAAATGTATTAGATAAATAACCTATCATTCTATCTAATAAATCTTTAACAGCATCACTTGATACATTTAAAATATCATCTATATCTAAATATTTTTCTGATATATGCTCCCACATTAAAAATTGATTTAAATGTGCTAGTGTCTGTATGCAAGGTATAAGCTCTATGCCAAACATATGTGCATAATCATCTATTTCTTTAAGCTCTTGTGTTGTATATCCCCCTCTTAAATAGCCTAAATATTCTTCGCTATCTAATTTGTATGTATCTTCCATATAGAGCATAAAAACATTTTGTCCAATAGCAGCTAGTTGTTCTATCATTTCTTTAGCATAAGAAACATTTAAAACACCATTTCTCGAACAGTCTACCATTAAACCATTAAAGTCAAACCAAACATCTGTTGACATATTAAATATTTTTTTACCTTTTTTTTCATTTTTAGAGATAATAATCATAGCTCTAAAAAATGCTACCATATCCTTGTATGTTATTTCTACACTATTTTCTGTTGCATTTATTTTCAAAATATTTTCGTCTGTTTTATTAGCTATGATATCCCTACCTATTTCGTCTAATTTAAAATTATAACGATTAGCTAAAATTTTAAGTGGTTCTATTAATTTGGTATCTAAATTTTTAATATTGTACATCTATATATGCACCTCTTCCTTATACTAAAATTTTTAATTTTAAAGATAATATAAACTAGCTATATAATATTTATAAAAGATTTATATAAAATAACCT
>NZ_CAUWHO010000032.1:0-23496 GCF_963558545.1 uncultured Tyzzerella sp.
GTTTTTTGTATTAATTTTTAAGAATAAAAATATATAGGAATATATGTTTTTGAATACAGAGTATGAAAAAAATTGATTATATCAATTAAGATATGACTTATATTTTATATAAAAAAGTGAATATATAATTAAACTTAACTATATATTCACATAATCTTTGATAAATTGTTAATAAGTTAAAATATTTTTACAAAAATTATCCACATTATTCATCTTTAGATATATCACTATTATTAGATATATCTTCATTAAATGATTTATCTTCAATTTTTTCTGGATAAGTTGGTAATTTCTTCTCTGGGAAAAAATTTTCTGGGAACAATGCTCTAAATTCATCACCAGTTATTTTTTCTTTTTCTAAGAGAAGATTAGCCGTAGAATGTAAATATTCTATATTATTTTTTAATATTTCTTTAGCCTTATCATAGCAATTAGATACTATGTCTTTAATCTCTGTATCAATAGAAGATGCTAAGCTAGGGCTTATTTCATCATCTATAAACTCAATAGGACCTAAAGAGCTCATACCATATTTTGTAACCATACCTCTAGCTATTTTAGAGGCTCTTTCTATATCACTAGAAGCACCTGTTGTTATATCATCAAATATAATTTCTTCTGCTATTCTACCACCAAATAGCACCATTATTTCTTGTTTTAGATAATTTTTAGAAAAATAGCCTTTATCAACAGGTAAATGCATTGTATAACCACCAGCACCACCAGTAGGTATAATAGATATAATGTGTACTGCGTCCATAAGAGGTAACATTTCTGTAATTATAGCGTGGCCTGCCTCGTGATAGGCTGTAATTTCACGTTCTTCTTGGCTTATTATACGGCTTTTCTTTTCTGTACCAACACCAACTTTTATAAAGGCTTTTCTCACATCTTCTATAGATATTAATTGTTTTCCTTTTTTAGCAGCTATAATAGCAGCTTCGTTTAAAAGATTTTCAAGCTGAGCACCAGTAAAACCTGATGTTGTTTTTGCAACTTCTTCTAAGTTTACATTTTCATCAAGTTTTTTTGTTTTAGCGTGTACTTTTAATATTTCTTCTCTACCTTTAACATCTGGAGCACCTACATATATTTGTCTATCAAACCTACCAGGTCTTAAAAGGGCAGGGTCTAAAATATCTACACGGTTTGTAGCAGCTATAATAATAATATTTTCGTTAGAAGAAAAACCATCCATTTCTACAAGCAGTTGGTTAAGCGTTTGTTCACGCTCATCGTGTCCACCACCAAGACCAGAGCCACGTCTTCTACCAACGGCATCTATCTCGTCTATAAATATAAGGCAAGGTTTATTTTTTTTAGCTTCTTCAAACATATCTCGTACCCTAGAAGCACCAACACCTACAAACATTTCTACAAAGTCAGAACCAGATATACTAAAAAACTGTACGCCAGCCTCACCTGCAATAGCACGGGCAAGCAATGTTTTACCAGTACCTGGAGGGCCTACTAATAATATCCCTTTAGGTATTCTAGCACCAATATCTTTATATTTTTTAGGGTCTTTTAAAAAGTCTACAACCTCTTCTAAGTCGTATTTTTCTTCTTTAAGTCCTGCAACATCTTTAAAAGAGGCAGTTTTTTGGTTATCTGTTAAAATTTTTGCTTTACTCTTTCCAAAGGACATAACACGCCCACCGCCACCGCTATTTTTTGTTTGTTGGGTAACAACAAAAAGTATTATAATAATAGTTATAATAACTATTATTATAGGTAGATATGTTGGAGAAAATAAGCTAGGCTTAGTAGGTTGGTATGTTTCTATTAAATTTGTACCATTTGTAGATGAGTGTACTACGTCCATAAAGGAAGATATACTAGGAATAGAAATAACTTTTTTATATCCATCATTAAAATATATTACAGCAGAGCCTTTATCACTTATTTCTTCACTTGTTTTTATACTTATAGATTTTATATCAGTAGTTTGATTCTCTTTAATATCTTTTACTAAAGAGCTATATGTATAATTAGAAAACTTTTTATTTTCGTGAAGATTTATATTTTTATACATAGTAAAAGATAAAAATATAAAAATAAATATTAGTATATACATTAAAAATGTTTTAAACATAGCGTCTTTGTTCAAGGAAAAACCTCCTTTATTAATGATAATTATTATATAAACATTAAAAAAATATTATTCATTGTCTAAATGAAGTATACCTATATAAGGTAAATTTCTATATTTTTGGGCATAGTCTAATCCATAGCCAACTATAAAAGCATCTGGTATAGTAAATCCTATATAGTCTGCATTAACATCTACAACACGTCTGCTAGGCTTGTCTAATAATGTACAAAGTTTTAAACTAGCAGGATTTTTTTCTTTTAAATATTCTATAAGGTAGCTTAAAGTTCTACCAGTATCTACTATATCTTCTAATAATATAACGTGTTTACCTTCTATACAAGTTTCTAAATCTTTGTTTATAGTAAGTTTTCCACTAGATTCTGTGCCACCGTAATAACTAGATACATCTATAAATTCAAACTCTACAGTTTGTTTTAATTTTTTTGCAATATCTGTCATAAACATTACGCCACCTTTTAAAACGCATACAAGTATAATATCTTTAGACTCAAAATCTTTGTTTATTTGGTTTGCTATTTCAGATATTCTTTTATCTAACTGTTCTTCTGTAATTAAAACTTCAATTTTTTCACGCATTTAATTTTCCTCCCAAGTGTGTAAATAAACAGTATTATTAAAACTACTAGGCTTATAGTCACTACATAAGCAAAGCCCTAAAATGCCTATAACTTTATCTTTATCTAGTAAGATAGGGTATAAGTTTCTTTCATTAGCAGGTATTTTTAAATCTATAAAAATATTTTTAATTTTTTTTGTCATATTGTTTAGATAAATTTTATCTCCTGCATTTCTTTGTCTTATAAATAAGCTGTTTTTTATTTTATCATAATTTAGAGAAATAGTATAGACTTTTGGTGAAATATTTATAATATTTTTAGATAAAAGTATATGTTTATTTAATTCTTTAATGTATATTTGTTTTTCTAGCTCTATTTTATAGTTGTAACAAATACTATTATTAGAAGATATATTATCTTTAGTAATTATTAGGTCGCTATACTGTTTATATACATATAGGTTATTAGGGAGGGTTATTTTTTTACCAGTTTGTTTTTGTAATATATTTATAATCATATTTATATGCTCAAAAGATAGGTTATACAAATCTTTGTTAAAATGTGAAAGGCAAAGCCTTAAAAGTCTTTTTTGTATAACTAAGTCTACATTTTTTAGCTTATCTAAATTTAATATTATTTTATTGTTATTTTTTTCTATTAAACAATTATTAAGTTGTGTGTTTGCAAGGTTGTCTAAAAAGTTGTTTTCTTCATAAAAGTTTTTTGCCATATTAGAGAGGGTATATATAATATTAGGGTTAAAGTCCTTTTTTATGGTTGGAATAAGATTAAGCCTTATTTTGTTTCTGGTGTAAATATCCATACTGTTTGTAGAATCATTTCTATAAGATAGATTGTTTTTATCGCAATATTTTTCTATATCTTTTCTTAAACAGTCTAAAATAGGCCTTATTATATTATCTCTTTTATAAGATATACCAGAAAGACCTTTTATACCAGTACCTCTAAAAAATCTCATAAGTATAGTTTCTGCATTGTCGTCTTTATTATGAGCTATTGCTATTTTTGTTGCATTTTCTTCTTTAAGTACTTTGTTAAATGCAAAATACCTATATTTTCTACCAGTTTCTTCAATAGATATATTTTCTTCTTTAGATTTATTATATATATCAAATGAAAAAACTTTAATGGGAATATTAATATTTTTGCAAAAATCTACAACAAACTTATTATCTTGGTCGGATTCTTCTCCACGCATACAATGATTTATGTGTACTGCTGTTATTTTTAGATTAAAATCTTTTTTTATACTATATAAAAAATGTAATAAGCATATAGAATCGGCACCACCAGATACACCAACTATTATATGGTCATTATTACATATGAGATTATGTTTATATATAGTATTTAAAGCTATCTTTTCTAACAAATTATCACCTCTTTGTAATAAACTATTACTATTATAATATAATTTTTAGAAAAGATAAACAATTATATATATATTTGATATAAAAGAAAGCATATAAAAGCAATGGTAAAAAATATAGAGACATTTAGCACATTATTATATAGCTTTAATTTTTTTTTATTTTTAGGTTTAACAGGCAATGTGGTATTGTTAATATGCTTAGTATCTTTATTAGTATTTGTACTATTATATTTTTTAGCCATATATTCGTTTATTATTTTTTCGGCTTCTAAAGCTAAATTTTTAGGAATATTTTCTTTATTAGTTTCTTTTACTATAAATATAACTTGGTGGTACCAGTTGGATTTATTACCATTTATAAGTATAACTTTCTTCTTTTCGTTCATATAAAACCTCCTAAATAAGATATTTTAATTATTAACAAAAATTAGAAAGATATACTTATAATTATAAAATTTACTCCCATATCCTAGCTACTAGTATGGTAATATCATCTTTAATATTATTTTTATAGTTTTCTTTAGTTTTTTCAAATATAGCATTTGCTACATCTTCTGGGTTGGTATATGTATTTTTTAATAAAATATCAATTATCCAGTTTTCCTTATTTATAATATTGTTGGTAGAATCTATAACCCCATCTGTAACCATAACTATTATATCTCCATTAGATAGCTTTTTCTTTCTTATTTCTGGCTCTACATTATTTAAAATACCAACAGGTAAAGAGTTAGATTTTATTATGTCAACTTTATTGTTATGCAAAATAAGAGTAGATACAGCACCTATTTTTAATATTTCGCAAAAGCCTGTGTATAAATCTATTGTACACATATCTAATGTAGAAAAAGTATCTTTAGACGATTTTAAAAATAACACAGAATTTATCATATTTATTGCTAAATCTTTAGAAAAACCAGCTTGTAAAAAATCTTCTAAAAGTTCTATTGTTGCCATACTTTCTATTTTTGCATTTTTGCCAGAGCCCATACCATCAGATAGGGCTAAAAGGTATGTCCCATTAGGTAAAGATAAAAAAGAGTGGCTATCACCACATTCGTTAGAGCCATCTTTAGAAGCAGTTATAGCATAGCTACTAACCCTAAATTTTTGTTCTTCTACTAGAGATATAGAGCATACACTTTCGTTATTTTCTTTTGTTATTATACAATCATAACAAGGCTTACACATTTTTTTACCTAAAATCTCACTTACTATTGGTAAAATAGTTTTTGTACATTTATTAGGAACATAGCAAGGCTCTACCTTTAATAATACCTCTAGTTTCCCTTTATTATTTTCGGTGATAATAACATTTTTTGTAGCTATTCCATTATTTTCTAGTGCATATTTAATCTTTGTTTCATAATTTTCTTTAAAGGATACATTTTCACAAAGATTTTTTGATAAATCGTATATTATGCTAGATATGCCTGTTAATTGTTTTCCCACAAGCTCTCTACTTTCTATAACTTTATTTTTCCAAGATAAATTTAGCTTATATATTTCAAATTTTTTATTTAAAACATCTATAAACTGGTTAATATTTATGCAGTTTTCTATAAAATCATAGGAAATAGAATTTTTTTCTATTTGTCCTGTTTTTTCATACATATTTAATATAGAAAATATATTTTGATATGTACTATAAAAGTTTTTTTCCCAACAAAAAACTTTCATTTGGCAGTTGTTACATACTTTACTAGCAACTTCATCTATAAGATTTGATATATCTTGTTGGTCTAAGTTAGTCTTTTTTTCGGATAGGTTATAAAAAGTTTTGGATAATTTTTCAAAAGAGCTAGCATAGTTATTAAGTTTGTTGCTTGTTAAAATTTGTAATTTATCTGTGTATGTAATAGCTGTTTCTGCTTTTGTAATGTTGCTAAAGCTAATATTTGCCTTTATATTACAAGGTATTGATAAAAATAGTATGTTACTACTTATTATAGAAAAAAATAAAATATTATCTATTAGAGATATATCTATTATAAGGCTTAAAATATAAACACATAAGCTAAATGTAATAGAAAGAATAAATTTTCCCTTTTCTCTTACGAGGCTTGATAGTATGGAAGAAACAGTTAAAATAATTATTATATCTCCACTTAAAGAATTTGTTATAAATAGTAAAAAACTAGATAGCATACTTACAATAGCACCAATAGAGCTACCATATATATAGCAAACAAATAAAAGTAAAGTTATAATAAAAAAATATGTAAAAGATACATTACCTAAAAATACATCAGAAGAGCCACATATTATAGAACCAATAAGAATACCAATACTTATTATTTCTTCATTTGATATTAATGTTTTATTATCTTTATTTAGATAGCTTATACCTTTATTTAATATAAAGAACATACAAAATGTTAAAATTGTTTCTAATGTAGCCAAAATCAAATAATATGTAGAAAATCCATTTAAAAATGATATAATTATTCCAGATATAAAAATAGAAATGCTACATAATATAGATTTAAATAATGTACTGTTTTTTTTAGTACTTTTGCAAAATAATATGTTTATAAAAAATAAAATAAATAAACATATTATGTATTTTGTTATATAAAAGCTGTCTATTTTACTAAAAAACCCTAAAAATGTAAAAGCTAAAGAAAGGTTAAACATTTTTCCTGTTAATAAAAGACAACCTAAATATGCAATAGCAATAGGATTTAGCATATGGAATATACTAACTCTCCCTATAAAAAACCCTAATATTGATAAAATAATAAAAATAAAGTTTAATCCTATTGTTTTTTTACTTGTATATTTTCTTAAGTATTTTTCCATTTTTTTACCTCCTTTAATATGCTATATTATAAAATATTATGCTTATAACTTTTGTCATTTCTCTGTATTTATATACAAAAATAAATTGACAAAAAATAAAAAATTTATATATAATAAATTTAAATAATATAATAAATGAGGTAATTTATGTTAAAAGATGATATTTTTAAAGATATTCAGGTTATTTTTGAAGATAGTAATATTATTGTTGTAAATAAGCCTTTTGGTATGTTGTCTTGCCAAGATAAAAAGGGCATAGATAAAGATTTATATAGTACAGTAAAAGAAAAGACAAATAGTAAAGATTTGGCTATAATAAATAGGCTTGATAGAGGGGTAGGAGGTATTGTTGTTTTTTCTAAAAATAATACTTCTACAACTGTATTAACAGAATATATGAAAAATCATAGCTTTAAAAAAGGATATTTAGCAGTTGTTTGTGGAAAAGCTAAAGATGAAGATATCATTGTAGATTTTATTATGAAAAATCAAAGGCAAAATATATCTAAAATAGTTAATAAAAATAGTAGTGGAGCAAAGGAGGCTAGGCTATCTTATAAGAAAGTTGCTCAAATAGATATAGATAGCAATGTTTATAGTTTAGTAGATATAAATTTAGAAACAGGAAGACACCATCAAATAAGGGTGCAAATGGCAAATGCTAATTTACCTTTATATAATGATACAAAATACAATAAAAATATTAAAAGAAAAATAGGAAATGGTAATATAGGGTTATTTTGTTATAAAATGGGGTTAAAACACCCAATAACAAATGAATATTTAGAATTTATAGTTTTACCTAAAAATGAAGAAATATTTAAAAATTTTTATAAAGTTATTGATTTATAAAATTGTATTTTAAGGAGGATATTATGAAAAATATAGTGGAAATATGCTGTGGTGGATATTATGATGCTAAGCAAGCCTTTTTAGGTGGAGCAGATAGGATAGAGCTTAACAGTGGATTATTTTTAGGTGGGCTTACACCTTCTATTGCATCTTTAGAGCTTATAAAAGAGGAATTTGATTTAAATACAATATGTATGATAAGACCTAGAGGAGCAGGATTTTATTATAATGATGAGGATAAAAAAGTTATGTTTAGGGATACTAAGGCTCTTTTAAAGGCTAATGCCGATGGAATAGCATTTGGCTTTTTACACGAAGATAAAAATATTGATATAGAAAGCACTAAAAAGATGATAGATATAGTAAAGAGTTTTGATTGTAAAAAGGAGGTTGTTTTTCATCGTGCCTTTGATTGTGTTTCTAACCCTTATGATAGCATAGAAACACTTATAGATTTAGGAATTGACAGACTTCTTACAAGTGGATTAAAAGAAAAGGCTTTTGATGGGATAGATTTAATAAAAGAATTAAACGAAAAATATGGAGATAAAATAGAAATTTTAGCAGGTAGTGGGATAAACTATAAAAATGCTAAAGAGATAATAACAAAAACAGGTATAAATCAAATACATAGCTCTTGTAAAGACTTTATACAAGATAATACAACATCTGGTAAAAATGTGTCTTATGCTTATTTAAATAATGAAAATAAATACGATGTTGTGTCCTTTAACCTTGTTAAAAGTCTTGTTGAAATGGTTAAATAAATGCTAAAAAAAATATTATTAATTATTTTAAGTATAGTTTTAATACTAAGTATTATTAGTGGTGTAATTATTATAAATATGTTTTTTTTTAGTATACTAGGGGCAAAATATACTAACATATTTTCACTTTATATATTTGTATTAATTACAAAAATATTAGAAATACCTATTAAAATAATATTTGTTAGAAGTTCAAGAAAGATTATAAAAACAGAAAAAAAGAAATATTTTTGGATATATATTTTAATTTATTTTGTATTTTTATACGGTGTTATACATATAGTAGATATTTTTATAAATAGTGTATCAATATCTAATAATATAATTTTTATAATTTCTATTATTTCTGTTTTAATTAATATTACTAGAGTATTTAGTAAAAGAGAAAGTAGGCTATACAGTTAGTTATAGCCTACTTGAGGTTGTAGACAAAGTCTACAACCTTTTCAAAAAAATAACAAGTTTATTTTTTTGAAATAATTTAGGGTAGAAAAGCTGATTTCTTCGCACAAGGGCTAAAGCCCCTTGAAATCTAGCTTTTTACACAATCCGAGGCAAAGCCCCGTATTGTGATTAAAATTTTTATACCCTATAAATAGGATATAAAAATAAAAAAATTTAATTTAATACTATTTTGTCTTCAATCTAAATTAGGATATATAGTTATTTATAGCATACTTTTATATTTAATCTATTTTTTGCATATTTTCTATAAGATTTTCATTAGGTGTTATATAAGCAGTTTTGTTTGTTTCATATATAACCATACCAGGCTTAGCACCATTTGGTTTTTTAACAAATTTTTTAGGAGTATAATCTACTGGCACAAGGCTAGACTTTGATGCTTTACTATAATATGCAGCAAGATTGGCAGCTTCGTTTAATGTAGAATTTGGTATTTCCTTGCCGTCAGATACTACAATAACGTGAGAGCCTGCTATATCTTTTGTATGAAACCACATATCTAAAGCCTTTGCAAAACGTAGAGTAAGCTCATCATTTTGTGTGTTATTTTTACCTACATATATATGGAAACCATCTGATGATATATAGTGTAGAGGCTTAGCCTTTTTACTATTTTTTTGTTTATTATTTTTATTATTTTTTTGGCGTTTTAAAAAGCCTTGTTCTGATAGTTCTGCTCTTATCTCTTTAATGTCGTATTCATCTATACAAGAAGAAACAGAAGATAAAACACTTTCTAAATATAAAAGCTCTTCATTATTTTGTTTAATTTGCTCTTGTAATGCTACAAAGGTTCTTTTTTCTTTATTATATTTTTTAAAATATTTTTGAGCATTTTCGGCAGGTGTTAGGTTGGGGTCTAGCCTTATTTCTATTTCCTCAAAATTTTCGGAATAAAAATTATTTAGTTTAATTTTTGTCATACCTTTTTTTATAGCATATATATTAGATGTAATAAGCTCCCCATATAATTTTAGAGTATCTCTATTTTCTATATCTTTTAAAGTTTTTTGCTGTATATCTTTCTTTTTAACACAACGCTCTATATTTTGGGATATAAGCTTTTTTAAATCTTGAGATTTTTGGTTTAGCCTATATGTTAAATCTTTAGATTTATAGAAAAATTCTAGAAGTTCTGATATAGAAGAAAAATACTTTTTTTCTAAGTGTTTAAATATATTAAAATTGAAAACAGTAAAATCTAATACAGATGAATTTTCATTATAAACTATTTGTGGAATAAAATTTTTGTTAATATTTAATATAACTATATTGTTAAATGCGTTGTATAAGTCATTTATTTGATTATCCAAAAGCTCCTCTGTATTTGTAGATGGGTCTATATTAGCATTATTACATATTTCTGATGATAATATAGGGCTTATACCGTTGTAAGATTTATATATTAATTGTTGAATTTTTATAGGTGTGGATTTTTTTATAATATATAAAAATTCTTCAAGATTTGTTTTTAGAGGGTCTTTTTTATCTTGAGAAGGAGGCAAAACATACTTTTTACCAGGCAAAACTTCTCTTACAGAGCTTTTATCAAAGGATATATGTTTTATACATTCTAAAATATTGTTTTTGTCATCTATTAATATAATATTACTATGCTTGCCCATTATTTCAAAAACTAATGTTTTTATAGAGTAATCTCCAAGTTCATTGATAGATTCTATGTGTATATTTACAATACGTTCAAAGTTTGGTTGTGTAATATCTATTATTTTACCACTAGCAAGATGTTTTCTAAGAACCATACAAAATAAAGGAGCATTAATAGGGTTTTCTTTTTGTATGTTGGAAAAATGTAGCCTAGGGCTAGAGGCATTGGCAGTAAGTAAAATTTTGTAAGCATTACCCTTATTCCTTATTTTTAATATTATT
Source organism: uncultured Tyzzerella sp. (assembly GCF_963558545.1). Classification (NCBI taxonomy): domain Bacteria; kingdom Bacillati; phylum Bacillota; class Clostridia; order Lachnospirales; family Lachnospiraceae; genus Tyzzerella; species uncultured Tyzzerella sp. The sequence goes on from NZ_CAUWHO010000032.1 coordinate 10,843, forward strand.
TCATCTTTTTCTGGTTGGTAAATTTTATCTACTCTACCCCCTATAATAGTGTTTTTTAGTTCATAAATTATATTTGAAATGGAAAAACCATCTAAAGCCATAAATATCCTCCTTTATAAGTATATTTTTTATATTATAACCTTTAAATATATTTTTGTAAACTAAATGGTTATAAATAAATATTATATTAAAAGTTAATATTTTTCTTGAAGAAATAGCCAATATAAAGTATACTATAAATATATAAATATGTTTTAGGATTGAAAGGAAGATAAATTTATGAAACTAGGCATCGTTGGTTTACCTAATGTTGGTAAAAGTACACTATTTAACTCACTTACACAAGGTGGTGCAGAATCTGCCAACTATCCATTTTGTACAATAGACCCAAATGTTGGTATTGTGCCTGTGCCAGATGAAAGGCTTGAAAAATTAAGAGAAATATATGATTCTAAAAAAGTATTGCCAGCTGTTATAGAATTTGTTGATATAGCAGGCCTTGTAAGAGGTGCAAGTAAAGGTGAGGGGCTTGGTAATAAGTTTTTATCTCATATTAGAGAAGTAGATGCTATTGTGCACGTTGTTAGATGTTTTGAAGATGGAAATATTGTACACGTAGACGCATCTGTAAACCCTGTTAGAGATATAGAAACTATAAATCTAGAGCTTATTTTTTCTGATATTGAGGTTATAGACAGAAGAATAGCAAGAACATCAAAGGCAGCAAAAGCAGATAAATCTTTACAAAAAGAGCTTAATGTATTAGAAAAGCTTAAAGCTAGTTTAGAAGAAGGTATAGTTGCAAGAAATATAGAGCTTAATGATGATGACGAGATAAACTTTGTTAAAGAGTTAAATCTTCTTACATTTAAACCAGTCTTATATGCTACTAATGTATCAGAAGAAGAGCTTGCAGATGATGCTAAAAATAACCCATTTGTAAATGAGGTAAGACAATTAGCTAAACAAGAAGGCTCTGAGGTATTTGTTGTTTGTGCAAAAATAGAAGAAGAAATAGCAGAGCTTGATAATGATGAGAAAAAAGAATTTTTAGCAGACTTAGGTTGCGAAACAAGTGGTCTTGATAGACTTATAAGTGCTAGTTATTCTCTTCTTGGCCTTATAAGCTATTTAACAGCAGGGCCTCAAGAGGTTAGAGCTTGGACTATAACAAATGGAACAAAAGCTCCTGGAGCAGCAGGTAAAATACATTCAGACTTTGAGAGAGGCTTTATTAGAGCAGAAGTTGTATCTTATGATGATTTAGTAAGGCTTGGCTCTTTAACACAAGCTAAAGAACAAGGTCTTGTAAGGAGCGAGGGTAAAGAGTATATAGTTAAAGATGGAGATGTTATTTTATTTAGATTTAATGTATAATAAACTTTCAGTCTATTTTGGCGTATTAATTATATAAATTAATTACTGTTTATTACAATATTATTGGCAAAAAATAGTATATATACTATAATTTAATATTGGATTGTAGTTTTTCTAAGTCTTGCTTGTTAAGGAGGATATTATATGGAAATACTTGTTATATTATCATTATTAATTGGGTTAGCGTGCATATTTGTAGAGCTATTAATGCCTGGATTTGGTATTTTTGGTATTGTAGGGATTATACTTATAATTTTATCTTGGGCTATAACTATATTTACATTTAAGCTAGGGATAGTTATAGTGTTAATAGAAATAGTATTTATCACAGTAGGATTATATTTATCTATAAAAAAACTCAAACGTATGCAAATATATGGTAGAGTTATTTTAAATGATGTATTACAAAATGACAAAAAACAAGTTGGCAATATGGAAGAGTTTATTGGTAGAGAAGGTGTTTGTAAAACAGACTTAAGACCATTTGGTAGTGGAGAATTTAATGGAATTGTATTAGATATTTTATCAGATGATGGATATATCAAAAAGAATTCTTTAATAAAAATAATAAGATTTGAAGATAACAAGCTTTATGTAAAATTATTAAATAGTAATTAAGGAGTGAGAAGTATGGAATCAGTGTTTATGACAGGGTTATTTTTAATAGTATTAATTTTATTAGTTATACTGTTTAGTTTTATCCCAGTAGGACTATGGGTATCTGCATCAGCAGCAGGTGTTAAGGTTAGTATATTTTCACTAATAGGTATGAGACTTAGGAGAGTTAGACCAGATAGAATTATAAAACCACTTATAAAAGGTACAAAAGCTAGCTTAGATATAAATACAAATCAGCTAGAATCACATCTATTATCAGGTGGTAGGATAGATAACGTTGTAGATGCTTTAATAGCTGCTCATAGAGCAAACCTTGAGCTTTCTTTTGAAAAGGCAGCAGCCATTGACCTTGCAGGTAGAGATGTTTTTGAGGCAGTAAGAATGAGCGTAAATCCTAAAATAATAGAAACACCTTGGATATCTGCTGTTGCAGTAGATGGTATAGAGGTTAAAGTTGTTGCTCGTGTTACTGTTAGAGCAAATCTTTCAAGGCTTGTTGGTGGTGCTGGAGAAGAAACTATAGTTGCACGTGTTGGAGAAGGTATAGTAACTACTGTTGGCTCTGCAAAAAGCCATAAAGAAGTTTTAGAAAATCCAGATAGAATATCTCAAGTTGTTTTAAGCAAAGGGTTAGATTCTGGTACTGCATTTGAAATTTTATCTATAGATATAGCAGATATTGATATTGGTAGAAATATAGGTGCTCATTTACAAATAGAGCAGGCAGATGCAGATAAAAAAATAGCTCAAGCAAAAGCAGAAGAAAGAAGAGCCTTAGCTATAGCTATGGAACAAGAGATGAAAGCACACGTTGAAGAAATGAAAGCTAAAGTAGTAGAGGCTGAGGCTATGGTACCAACAGCTATTGCAGAAGCTTTAAAAAATGGTAATATAGGTGTTTTGGATTACTATAATTTAGAAAAAACTAAGGCAGATATATCTCTTAAAGAAAGTCTTAGCAATATTAACTTTGAAGTTGGTGTGCGAGGCACTGGAAAAAATAATTAAATAAAAGGTTTATAAATAATGGAGAAGAATATTTTTATTAAAGATAAAATATTAAAGGGTAAAATTTCATTTTTAGGAGCTTTTAAAATATGTATTGGATTGGCTTCTTTATTACATATTGTGTTTTTTATTATATTTCTTACTAAAGGTGTAAAAGTTCTTGTATACTTTAATATTTTTAGCAGCATTATGTATATATTTTTTTATTTATTTTATACAGAAAAATACCTAGTTTTAACAACGATGATAACATTTATAGAGGTATCCATACATAGTATTTTATGTGTATATTTTATTGGTTGGCAAGGTGGATTTTATGTATATCCACTTTGTTTAATACCTATTATATATTTTGTATCTATAAATATTTTGAAAAAAAGTATATATGGACATATTATGGCTATTGCAACTATTGTAAATTATCAACTTTCAGAAAATTTATCATCAAATAGAATTGCATTATTTCAAGAACAGTTTAAAGTATTAGATAAGCCAATATATAGCTTTAACACTATAAGTGCAAGTTTTTTGTTAGCGTTTTTAGTATGTTCATTTTTATATGAAATGAGATATATACAAGAAGACCTAGAAGAAATGAATGAAGCATTAAAAAATATTGCTAATATAGACCCCCTTACAAATATAAGTAACAGACGTTTTATGAATGAAAAAATAAAAATTCAAATAGAAGAATTTAATAAAAACTTAGAATTATTTTGTATAGCAATATGTGATATAGATAATTTTAAAAATGTAAATGATACATATGGGCACGATTGTGGAGATTTAGTACTAAAAGGTATGGCTGATATATTTATAGAAAATAGTAAAAAATTTAATATAGATATATGTAGATGGGGTGGAGAGGAATTTTTAATATTAATAAAAAATTCTGATATAAATAATGCAAAATTTATTTGTGAGGAAATATTAAAAGATATAAGAAAATTTGAAATATTGTATAAAGATGAATTAGTAAAAGTTACTATGACATTTGGTTTATCAGAGTTTAGTTTACAAAATAATGATATAGAAGAAGTTTTAAAAGAGGCAGATGTAAATTTATATAAAGGTAAATCAACAACTAAAAACTGTGTAGTGATTAATTAATTTATGAAAGAGTGGTATTATGGAAGAAATAAAATCTATGATTAACAAAATAGGTAAGAATATAACAAAAACATCTAAAGATATAATAAAAAATACTAAACTTTCAATGAGGCTATCATCACAAGAAGAAAAGCTTAAAAATGTGTATATTGAAATAGGTAAAAAAGTATACGAGATTTACTCTTATGGTGGTAACATAGGTGAATATTTTGATGAAAAATATAAACAAATGCTAGATATAGAAAAAGAAATAAGTATTATAAAACAAAAAATAGAAGAAAACAAAAATTTAGGAAATACGGTTAATATCAACCAAGATGTAATTGATACGAGAGTAAACATATCTAGTGTAGAAGAATGTAGGATATGCCAATCTTGTGGACAAAAAAATAACGTAAATGATAAATTTTGTTTAAAATGTGGTAGAGTTTTATAGGAGAAAAATATGAATAATATAAAAGATGTAAATTTTAATTATTCCTTAAAAGTATGTAAAAATAAAGATGGTATAAGAAAATTTAAAATATGCAATAATTGTAATACAGCTAACAACCCTAATAAACAAAGATGTATAAAATGTTTTAGAAAAATATAAAATAGTAATAATAATATGGCTTAAATATAACTAAAAAGTTATAGATAAGCTATATTAAAAAAATATCTTTAGCACTCATTGACAAAAGTGGCTAATAATGATATTATATATAAGTAGTTAGTTATATAGTTTTAAAAGGGGGATTTTTATGCTCTGTGAAAAATGTAAAAAGAATAAAGCTAGCATTAAATATAGTCAAAATATAAATGGGTTAAAAGTAGATTATAATTTATGTGAAGATTGCTTTAATAAAGTAAATTACAATAATGACTTTATAAGTAATTTTTTTAATAGCTTTTTTACTAACAATATATTATTAGATACACAAGAAAAAAATTATAAATGTAAAATATGTGGAAATACTTTTGAACAATTTAAAAATAGTGGTAAAATGGGTTGTGCTAACTGTTATGACATTTTTAGAGAAAAATTAAACCCTATATTTAATAATATACAGCAAAAAAATATCCATACAGGTAAAAAACCTAAAAATTTAGAAACATATAAACCTAGTGCAGATAGTGTAGACATATTAAGAGAAAAGCTTAATGTTTGTATAAAAAATGAAGACTATGAGCAGGCTATTAAGATTAGAGATAGGATAAGAGCTATGGAAAGAGGTGATATGTAATGATGTGGTATCAGCAAAATAGTAATGATAATATTATTATATCAAGCAGAGTACGTCTTGCAAGAAACCTTAAAGAATATCCATTTTATAAATTTATAAACAATAAGCAATCCGAGGAAATGATAGAAAAAGTAACAAAAGCTGTATTTAATGATAGAATAAGCAGTAAAGATTGTTTTGAAAAAATAGATTTTTCTAATCTTAGTAAAATAAAACAATATACTATGTTAGAGCAATACATTATAAGTAATAGTTTTCTTGAAAGTAATAAACCAAAAGCTATTATATTAGAAAAAAATAGCAATATTAATATTATGATAAATGAAGAAGACCATATTAGAATACAGTCTATAAATAGTGGATATAATATAGAAAAATGTTTTGAAGAGGCAAATAGAATAGATAATCTATTGGAAGAAAGCTTATCATATGCTTTTGATAGCCAGTATGGTTACCTTACATCTTGTGTAACAAATGTTGGTACTGGACTTAGAGCATCTTTTATGTTATATATCCCAATGTTAGAAAAATTTGGGCATATACAGTCAATATCACAAAATATAGCAAAATTTGGTATGACATTAAGGGGTATGCACGGTGAAGGGAGTAAAGCCTTTGGTAGTATATATCAAATATCTAACCAATTAACTCTTGGAAAGACAGAAAGTCAAATAATAGAAGATTTAAAAAATATAACTATGCAAATAGTTGAAAGGGAAAAAAATATTAGAAAAATTTTAAAAGATGATAAAAATTTAGATATTATAGACAAAATATATCGCTCTTATGGTATAATAAAGCATTGTAAAAAGATAAATTTTGAAGAGGCTATTAATCATTTATCTAACATATGGCTTGGTTTAGATATTGATATATTAGACAATAATACACCTATAAATATTTATAATGTTATTATGAACATACAATCTGCCAATATTATAGATAAATATAATATAGAAGAAAAAGATGACATAGAGCTATATAGAGCAAAATATCTTAATGAAATTTTTAATAAATAGGAGGTTTAAATATGCAGTTAAAGTTTACAAAAAAAGCAGAAGATGTAATAAACTATGCAGGAAAAAGTGCATCAGAGCTTGGTCATAATTATATAGGTACAGAGCATTTATTATTGGGTTTAGTTTATGTAAAAAATAGCGTTGCTGCTAAAGCATTGGAAATGAAAAATGTAACATATGATAATGTTAAAGAAGAATTAATAAATTTAGTAGGGCAATCAAATACAAAAGGATATATATCTTCTGATGCTTTTACACCAAGAATGAAAAGAATATTAAATAGAAGCTGTGATGAGGCTGTTGGTATGGGTACAAATTATATAGGCACAGAGCATATGCTTATAGCCATTATAAAAGAATCTAGTGCCTTATATGGAGATAGTATTGCTATAAAAATATTACAAAATTTAAACGTAAATCCTCAAGCATTATATGATGATATATTAGTTATGCTTGGAGAAGGGGAAAATTCTACAGGGACACCTATAAATAGAAGTTCTAAAAACAGTAATAGAAATAACAACACGCCAACATTAGACCAATATAGTAGAGATTTTACAAATCTTGCTATGGAACATAAGTTTGACCCTATTGATGGTAGAGATACAGAAATAGAGCGTGTTATACAAATATTATCAAGAAGAACAAAAAATAACCCTTGCCTTGTAGGTGAGCCTGGCGTTGGTAAAACAGCCATTGCAGAAGGCCTTGCAGAAAAAATAGTAAAAGGTGATGTACCAGAAATATTAAAAGGAAAAAGGGTAGTATCTTTAGATATATCATCTGTTGTGGCAGGCTCTAAATACCGTGGAGAGTTTGAAGAACGTATTAAAAAGATTATTAAAGAAGTAAAAGAAAGTAATAATGTTATATTATTTATAGATGAAATACACACTATAATAGGTGCAGGTGGGGCAGAAGGTGCAATAGATGCCTCTAATATATTAAAACCATCTCTTGCAAGAGGTGAAATACAAATAATAGGTGCAACTACCTTAAATGAGTATAGAAAGCATATAGAAAAAGATGCAGCATTAGAAAGAAGATTTCAACCTGTAAAAGTTGAAGAACCAACAGAAGAAGATGCTATAAAAATGTTAAAATGTTTAAGAGATAAATATGAAGTACATCATAGTGTAAAAATAACAGATGATGCTATAATATCTGCCGTTAAGCTTTCTAATAGATATATAACAGATAGATTTTTACCAGATAAAGCTATAGACGTATTAGATGAGGCAGCATCTAAAGTAAGGCTTACTACATTTACTATGCCTCCAGACATTAAAAATTTAGAAGAACAATTAGAGCAACTTTCTAAAGAAAAAGAAGAAGCTATAAAAACAGAAAATTATGAAAGAGCTAGCCAAATAAAAGTTAAAGAGCAAGAAATAAGAACAAAATTAGATGAAGAAAAAAATAATTGGAAAGATAAAAATGGTAATGAGGCCCAAGTGGTAACACCAGAAGAAATAGCAGATATTATATCTGGTTGGACAGGTATTCCAGTTAAAAAAATGCAAGAAGAAGAAAGCCAAAGGCTTAAAAATATGGAAAGTATTTTACACGAAAGAGTTATTGGTCAAGAAGACGCAGTTAAATCTGTTGCCAAAGCTATAAGAAGGGGCAGGATAGGGCTTAAAAATCCTAAAAGACCTATTGGTTCATTTTTATTTTTAGGACCTACTGGTGTAGGTAAAACAGAGCTATCTAAAACTTTAAGTGAAGTATTGTTTGGTGATGAAGACTCTATGATTAGAGTTGATATGAGCGAGTTTATGGAAAAGCATAGTGTATCTAAGCTTATAGGCTCACCTCCTGGATATGTAGGGTATGATGATGGTGGACAAATAAGTGAAAAAATAAGAAGAAAGCCTTATTCTGTTATATTATTTGACGAAATAGAAAAGGCACACCCTGACGTATTTAATCTTTTATTACAAGTTTTAGATGATGGTCATATTACAGATTCTCAAGGTAGAAAGATAGATTTTAAAAATACGGTTATAATAATGACATCTAATGTAGGTGCTAGAAGTATAACAGAAAATAAAAAATTAGGATTTACTGCTTCTGATGATGAAGTTAAAAAATACGAAGATATGAAAAAGAGCGTTATGGAACAAGTTAAAAAGACATTTAAGCCCGAATTTTTAAATAGAATAGATGATATAATAGTGTTCCATACATTAAGTAAAGACGAAGTAAAAGAAATATCTAAGATAATGCTAGATGAACTTTCAAAACGAATAAAGGACAATTTAAATATAGAAATATCTTTTACAGAAAAAGCTATGGATAAAATTGTAGAGCTTGGATATGACAATAGCTATGGAGCTAGACCTCTTAGAAGAGCTATACAAACTAATATAGAAGACAATTTTGCAGAAAAATATCTTGATGAGGCATTTTCAAGTGGGGATAATATAACTGTTGATTATACAGAAGAATTTACATTTAATAAATAAAATTAATAGTTTAACTAAAAAAGTCAATACCAACTGTTAAATATGTTGGTATTGACTTTTTTTAAATTAATTATTTGTTAGCTAAAAATTCATCAACTTGTTTTTGAGCTTCAGCAATAATATCTTGGTAACCAGCAGCATTTAATTCTTTAATCATTTGAGGTAAAAGTTCCTCAGGATTTGCAGAACCTGTTATTAATGAACTACTGTATTTTGCTTCTATATTAGCACAAGCAGATATTTGGTTTTGTACACTAGTAGAATTAAATGTAAAACCTAAAACAGGAGATGAGAAAGCTGTTTCTTGAAGGTCTTGTAAATCATCCCATTGTGTAGAAGGATTAGGCTCTTGTACATACATATTAAAGAATGTACCTTGGCTATAAGCAGGAACTTCATATTTATCATTTAATTTTTTAATAGTATTTTCTCCAGTTTTTTCATAGTGAGTACCTTCTATACCAAAAGCTAAAAGGTTTCTAAAGTATTCATCAGTATTAACTAATTCGATAACTTTTAAAGCTGCCTCTGGGTTTTTACACCCAGCAGATATAGAAAGGAATGAACCTTGGATAGTTCTTGTAGAATAAGCAGGACCAAAATATTTATGTCCTACTTCTGTATCTTTCCAACCACCTTCAAAAGATTGTACAGAAGATACAGGACGTGATTTAGGTAATTCTAATAAAGTTGCAGCATCTGGATTAATGTATCCTTTTTTAAACCAGCTATTTATAAGTTTTAAGTTTTCTAAAACTCTTTCTTGCTCCCAAAGACCAACAACAGTAGCAGATTCGTCTGTGTAAGATATACCAACAGCAGGTTTAACTACTATTTCATCATATTGGTTAATAGCAGGGAAGAAACCATTTATACCTTCATTTGCATTTAAAATTAAAGGATATTTGCTAGGGTCAGCTTCTTTCATTTTTTGTAAAGCAGGTTCTAATTGTTCTAAAGATTCGATATTTTCATAGTCTATACCAAATTTTTCAACTGTTTCTTTATCCCAAACCCAATATTGTGCTTGAGCAGAATCTTTATAAGCAGGTACACCTAAAATTTTACCATCAATTGTTACACCAGTCCATAACTCTTCTGGGATAAATTTATATAAATCTGGTGTTGCAGTAGGTAATAATTCTGTTAAATCTGCAAAGTAACCTTTGTTTAATAAATCTTGGTAGTTTTCTATACCAGATGTAAATGCAATATCAAATGGCTCGCCACTTTGTACAATTTTAGATAACTTAGTACTATATTCGCCCCAGCTAGCATATTTAATTTGTAAATTAACATTTAACTTTTCTAAAGTATATTCGTTAATTTTTTCGCTAACAAGCTGGTAATCTTTAGGCTCATTGCCTATTGTCCACCAAACTAAGTCTACTGGTTTGTCAGATTTAGCTTCATTTTTAGCATCGCTACCACTATCAGTAGAAGGTGTGTCTGACTTAGCACCACAACCTACTAACGTACTCATTAAAAGAGTACCAGTTACTATAAAAGCTAATGATTTTTTTAAAACTTTTTTTAGCATAAATATAACCTCTTTTCTATATTTAATAAAAAATTATTTTATAATAGACTATCATATTAGATAGTTATTAACATATTTAGTTTATTCTTTAACAGCACCTATAGTTAAGCCTGATATAAAATATTTTTGGAAGAATGGGTAAGAACAAGCTATTGGGAAAACAACGAGTATAACTATTGCCATTCTAACAGATTCTGAAGGAAGCTTAGCTAAAACTTCAGCTGCAGATGCACCTAATAAAGATACATTTTGGTTGATAAATGCTATATCCCCTTGTATTCTATTTAAAAGTGCTTGTATAGGTACTAATGTGCTATTATCAATGTATAATAAGGCATTGTACCAATCGTTCCAATATGCAAAAGTAAGGAAAAGACCTATTGTTGCAATGGCAGGAAGCGATATAGGTAAAACTATTGTTGTAAATATTCTCATTTGGTTAGCACCGTCTAGCTTTGCAGATTCTATTAGGGAATCTGGTATAGTTGTTTGGAAGAATGTTCTTAATATAATAATATTAAAAGATGATACAGCCATAGGTAATATTAAAGCCCATATAGTATCTTTTAATTTTAACATATTAGAAACAACTATATAAGAAGATATCATACCACCATTAAATAACATAGGTATAAATATAACCCAAGTAAAAAACGATTTAAACTTAAAGTTTTTTCTTGATAAAGCATAGGCAATACTTGTATTTAATATAAGTCCTACTATTGTACCTAAAATAGTAACTATTATAGATACACCAAAAGCTCTTAAAATACTATCTTTAGAATTATAAAGATAGGAATATGCCTGAGAAGAAAACTCTGTTGGCCAAAACCTATACCCAACATTTTGTATAGATTGTTCTGAGCTAATAGAAACCATAAATACTAATACAACAGGTAAAATACAAACAATAGCTAAAATAATAAAGATAATAGCAATTATAACATTTACATAAGGTGGGACACGATTAAATTTTTCAAAACCACCTAATTTAGATTTTTTTAAACTCATATATATACCCCCCTAGAAAAGTCCATTTTCGCCATCTATTTTTTTTACTATTGCATTAGCAATAATAATAGTTATACAACCAATAACAGATTGTAAAAAGCCAGCAGCAGAGCTCATAGCCATACTACCAGTACCTTCGATAGCTTTATAAACATAGGTATCTATTGTAGATGTTACAGTAAATAAAAGACCTGAGTTTCTAGGAACTTGATAGAATAAACCGAAGTCAGATTTAAATATATTACCAACAGCCATAATAAACATAATGATTATAATTGGTTTTATAAGAGGGAGAGTTATATATTTTATTTGCTCCCATTTTTTAGCTCCATCTATTAAAGCAGCCTCATAATAGCTTTGGTCTATACCTGTTATAGCTGCTAAATAAACAACCATACCATAGCCCATACCTTTCCAAGTGTTCATAAATACTAGTATATAAGGCCAGTATTTACTTTCCATATACCATTGGATAGGTTCTCCACCAAATTTAGCTAAAATTTGGTTAAATATACCTTTATCGTAGCTTAAAAATGAAAATACAAAGTAACTAACAACAACCCAAGATAAAAAGTGTGGTAAAAACATAGCCGTTTGGCATATTTTAGCGAGCTTTTTATTATAAAGCTGTGTTATAGCAATAGCTAATATAACAGGTATTACAGTACCTATAATAATAAATAAAATATTATATAATAGTGTGTTTCTTATTATTATAGCAGCATCTGGTGTTTTAAATAAAAATTCAAAGTTAGATAAACCAACATTTTTACTAGTCATAAGGCTACCTATAAAACCTTGACCAGGTAAAATTCTAAAATCTTTAAATGCTATTAGTATACCAATCATAGGGATAAAACTAAAAACAATAAACCATATAAGAGTTGGTAAAGATAACAACGTTAGCTCAATATCATCTCGTGATAAAAATTTTTTTCTTTTTTTATTCAATTAAAACCCTCCCATAATAAATTTAAATTTTATTTAAAAATTTTGTTAAAATTAAATAATAATTTTACTTAATACGTCAAAACTATATTTTTATTATAATACTATTAATACAAAATGCAAGTAATTATTAATAAAACATATAATTTTGTGAATTTTTTATGACAAAAAAAATCAAAAAAACTGTTATATTTCATAAAAAAATTTAGGAAAATATGTATAAATTCTACAAATTTAAAATTTAGGAAACATTTATACTAACAAGAAAATAATTATAAAATTTAATTAAAAATTAACCTTTATAATTGTTTTCTTTTAGGTAGTTTATA